>NZ_WXWP01000194.1:0-12361 GCF_009904765.1 Vibrio sp. V39_P1S14PM300 | reverse complement strand
GGTTGGGATGGTTTGTATCCCGTAATCAAAAATCAGGAGAAGATTTTCTACTTGGTGGGCGTGGCTTACCCTTATTCCTCGTTTTAGGAACGACAGTCGCCACCATGGTGGGGACCGGCTCAAGCATGGGCGCGGTGGGTTTTGGTTACACCAATGGTTGGGCCGGGGCACTCTATGGCATCGGAGGCGCAATCGGTATTTTGCTTCTGGCTTTGTGGTTTGCGCCCGTGCGCAAGCTCAACTTCATGACCATGAGTGAGGAGCTTGCGTATTATGTTGGCGCAAACCGTATCGTCAAAAATGTCGTTGGGCTATTAATTTTTATCGCGTGTATTGGTTGGCTAGGCGCACATATCCTCGGTGGTGGCATGTATCTGGCTTGGATTGCAGACATCGACCTCAGTACGGCAAAAATGATCATTGCCGCAGCATTTACCATCTATGTGGTCATCGGTGGTTATACGGCCGTCGTTTGGACGGACACAATTCAAGCCGTGATTCTCTTTGTCGGTTTTATTCTTATGGCGGTACTGTCGGTGCAGCATATTGGTGGCCTGGACAACCTGTATTCTGCTATGGACCCCGCTGCGGTCAGTTTCCTGGCCATTGATAAGCTTGGTCTGCTTCCTGCGATATCGCTGGCGGTTGTGATCGGCGTGGGTGTGTTAGCCACCCCGTCGTTCCGCCAACGCATTTATTCGGGCAAAGATGTGGCTACGATTCGACGTTCGTTTATCGGCTCTGGTGTTTTGTATCTGTTCTTTTCTATTATTCCTGCGATTATCGGTATGGCAGCCCATGCCATTGATCCTGAGTTGAACAACGCCAACTTTGCGTTTCCATACATTGCCGCAACGGTGCTTCCGGTCGGCGTCGGACTTATCGTGATGATTGCGGGTCTGTCGGCCACCATGTCCAGCGCCAGTTCTGATGCCATTGCGGGTGTGTCGATCTTGTTGCGCGATGTGTATGTGATGTTCACAGGACGCGTCCCGAACAAAGAATCGATGATGAACTACTCGCGTCTGGCTCTGGTTGTCGTGATTGGCTGTGCGTTGTTGTTTGCACTGACATCGAATGACATTATCAGCTACATCACCAAGATGATTTCTACGGTTATGTCTGGAATGTTTGTGTGCGGCATGCTGGGACGCTTCTGGCGCCGCTACAACTGGCAAGGGGCGTTGGCAACGTTGGCGGGGGCGTCTGGTGCTTCCGTCGCAGTGATGTTGAGTCCTGAGCTGACTGTTTACTGGGGTAACCCTGTGATCCCGTCATGCCTGGTCGCACTCAGTGCCGGTGTGCTGGTCAGCTTGGTGACGCCAGCGAATCAAGTCTCACCAGAAATGGCTCGCGCCATTCTCGATGATGAACGTGCCCTGATGGAAATGGAGCTGTCGGAGCATGGCGTGCTAGACGAAGACGCGTCTCTGCGTAACCGCTCTGCGGCAGCTAATCAGAACGCATAGACAGCCCTGAGCCGAATAATTTGGTGGCTCGTTCGTGAGAGCCACCTTGTCGAATCCATGCCAAACAAGGTGAACGATGACCTCTTCGACTTACACTAAGATTGCGTTCTTTGGTGAATGCATGATTGAACTCAGCGGTGACCCAATCCGAAAAAGCTTCGGCGGCGATACGCTCAATACTGCCCTCTACCTCTCTCGTTTAACCGCTTCGCATCCCGTTCAAGTGGCTTATGCGACAGGGTTGGGTGACGATACGTTGTCTCGCGAGTTGATTGAATACTGGAAACAAGAAGGTATCGAGACCGATTTGATCGAAACCTTCCCGGCTAAATTACCGGGCTTGTACATAGTGCAGACCGATGAGGCGGGTGAACGAAGCTTTCTGTACTGGCGTGATAGCGCGGCAGTGAGAAACTACTTTGTCACACCTTCGTTAAACAAACTCGAAGCGGCGATTGCCAGACAAGATCTCAATTATGTCTATTTGAGCGGCATCAGCATTGCGATTCTAGATGACGACAGTAAAACAAGGCTTAAAGAAGCGCTCAATCAGTTTTCGCAAGCCGGTGGCAAAGTCATTTTCGATAACAATTTCCGCCCGCAGCTTTGGTCTGCTGAACAAGCCAGACACTGGTATCACCAAATTCTGCCATTGGTCGATATTGCCCTGATTACTGAAGACGATGATGCCTTGGTCTGGGGGAAGGAAGAAAGCGCAGAGCAGCGCAGCCTTCGTTTGGGCTGCCAAGAAATCGTGATCAAACGGGGCTGCGAGCCATGCAAACTGCTTTGGCGACAAGGTGATGCAATCCAGCAAACTTATGTGGCGGCAGAGAAGGTCGAAAACGTTGTGGATACTTGTGCGGCAGGTGACTCGTTTGCCGCAGGTTACTTGGCAGCGCGGCTGACCGGACAAAGCTGTGAGCAAGCTGCACATCTTGGCCACGCGTTGGCGGCCACGGTCATTCAATATCCCGGTGCGATTATCCCTAATGACGCCATGACGCACCTTATCCGATAACTTGTGAGAGCCTATTATGTTCCAAACCATGATCAACCAATTAACACAATTTAAAGTGATTCCTGTTATCCAGATCAACCGTGTCGAGCACGCTATTCCTTTGGCAAAAGTGTTGGTGGAAAACGGTCTGCCAGTGGCTGAAGTAACCTTCAGAACCAAAGCCGCAGTAGAAGCGATCAAAGCCATGCGCGATGCATATCCGGAAATGTGTATTGGCGCAGGGACAGTTTTGACGCCAGAACAAATTATTCAAGCGAAAGAGGCAGGTGCTGAGTTTATTGTCGCTCCCGGTTTGAACCCGAATACGGTGCGTTGCTGCCAGGATATGAACATGCCTATCGTACCGGGTGTCAACAGCCCCAGTCAGGTTGAGCAAGCACTGGAGCTTGGTTTGACATTTCTTAAGTTTTTTCCGGCAGAAGCCAGTGGCGGTCTGGCTATGGTGAAGTCTCTGCTTGCGCCTTACGGCGATGTCAGCCTGATGCCGACCGGAGGGATCGGCAAACATAACGTTAACGATTATCTCGCGATCAAGCGTGTGGTTTGTTGTGGCGGAACCTGGATGGTGGCACCGGACTTGATCGAAAACGAACAGTGGGACGAGATTGGCAACCTGGTCCGCGAAGCGGTGGCGCTGGTGGCTTAGCGCGTCTCAGGTTTAACCCCAAGTCGTGCTTATTCAGGCAGTGGCGTGACTTGGGCTGGACAATAATAACAACGCTAGGATATCAAGGATGAACAAAGGTACATTAGCACTACTGATTTCAGGTTTACTTACCATTCCGGCAACAATGGCGAAGACTCCTAATTCCGACCTTAACCTAATGCCTTATCCTAAAAAGGTGGCGCTGGGGCAGGGCAAAATCCCGCTGAATAGTGCGTTCAGCATCTACATCAAAGGCTACGATTCGCCGCGTGTACAATTTAATGCTAAACGCATTATGGATCGTCTGTATCGTCAAACCGGTGTGCCGATGTTGAATTGGCAAGCAAAGTCTGAAAATGACGCCACATTAGTGATTGATATTCGCCACGCCCCTAAAACAGAGGTGCAGAACATCGACAGTGATGAGTCTTATCAACTGGAATCGCGCAATGGTCAGATCCTTATTCGCTCGGAACGCCCGTATGGGGCGTTCCATGGCCTGGAAACCTTCTTGCAATTGGTCGAGACGGACGCGACAGGTTATTTTGTGCCTGCCGTATCCATTCAAGACGAGCCACGCTTTCCCTGGCGCGGTGTCTCTTATGATACCGCTCGTCACTTCATCAAAGTGGAGGTGATTCTTCGTCAGTTGGACGCGATGGCTTCGGCCAAGTTGAACGTTTTCCATTGGCATATTTGGGATGACCAGGCGATTCGTATTCAGTTAGATAGTTATCCCAAATTATGGCAGGACACGGCGGACGGTGAGTACTACAGTAAGGATGAAATTCGCCACGTCGTGAATCACGCTCGCAACCTTGGTATTCGCGTCATCCCGGAGATCTCTTTGCCCGGGCATGCTTCGGCGGTAGCGCATGCGTATCCGGATCTTATGTCGGGCACCGGAGAGCAGTTTTATCCTCATCAACGTGGCTGGGGTGTTTTTGAACCTTTAATGGATCCGACCAATCCAGAACTTTATAAGATGCTGGCCAGTGTGTTTGATGAAGTGAGCGAGCTGTTCCCCGATGAGTATGTTCATATTGGTGGTGACGAGCCCAATTACCAGCAATGGCGCGACAACACTAAGATTCAGCAGTTTATTAAAGACCACAATCTTGATGGTGAACGCGGTCTGCAAGCGTATCTCAACACCAAAGTTGAACAGATGCTCGAAGAGCGCGGTAAGAAGATGTCCGGCTGGGATGAGATCTGGCACAAAGATCTGCCTACGTCGATCGTGATTCAAAGCTGGCAAGGCCATGACAGCATTGGTCGTGCGGCTAAAGAGGGTTATCAGGGCATTCTCTCGACCGGTTATTATTTAGATCAACCACAGCCCACCAGCTACCACTATCGTAATGACCCGATGTCCACAGGAATGACGGTCGATGACAAGCTTCATACTGGAGAGAAGTTCGCGACTTATGTTTGGGTGAAGCCGCGTACGAAAGGCGGCCCGCGCAAAGGCAATTTAACCATCATCGAAGCGGTGGACGGCAATTATCGAGCGTTTACCGACTACAATGGCAAATCTCGCGACGAGGTTTATATCATCGAATACGTTCCTGGTGTGAAGTTCCGGGGGCACTTCGATAATTTTATGTCGTACACCGAGTTTAATTATGAGTTTGCTGACGGAAAGCTGAAAGACACCAGCTATCAGTTGATTGGCAATGTGCGCTGGCCCACTACTGGGCAGCTGGTGGCAAGCAGTGATATTAGCGGGAGTGTGATTCCGGCTCCCAATGGCGGTTATCCGGCGGAGCTGACCGAGAAAGAACAATCGCTCATCTTAGGCGGTGAAATGACCATTTGGGGCGAGAACCTGGATTCAATGACCATCGAACAGCGTCTATGGCCGCGCAGCTACGCGATAGCTGAGCGTTTGTGGTCGAGCCAAACCCTTACCGACGAGCGCAGCATGTACAAGCGCATGAAGGTCATGGATACCTGGTCAGAAATTTCACTTGGCCTGCGTCATCACGCAGATACCAATAGGATGCTCAAACGTCTGGCCAATGGTGGCGATGAAACGCCGCTGCGAACCCTTGCAAAATACATCGAACCGGCACAGTATTACGCTCGTCATTGGCAGAAGTGGATTTCGACGCCCAATAAAGGCGATCTGTACAATCAGTATGAGCGCTTAAATCGTTTTGCGGATGCATTGCCCGTTGAGAGCTTGGCGGCGTATGAGATGCAAGATTTAGTGACTGCGTTTGCCCAGGGTGATAAGGCTGCGTTAGACGCCTTGTCCTGGCATTATGACACCGTCAAATTGGCCGCCCAACAGGCGAAATCTATCTTTGCGAAGAATATTGCCTCCGTCGAGACGGTGCCGCTCACTGAGGCTGCAGTGCAACTCGCCGAGTTAGGGCTTGAGTTGATTGATGCGGCTAAGCAGGGGCGCCCTATCACGCAGAATGCTGCCGAGAGATATCAGAGAATCATTAATGAGAATGCCGTGATTATTGATGAGACCATCGTCGCTATCGTGTTACCAACCCAACAGTTACTCTATACACTCAAAGGGTGAGCAATCCTCGCACCGTCTGTTTCCCCAGATGGTGCGATTGGCACAGTATCTCTGCCTGCCGATCCGATCATTATGCTCTCCCCCCCCCAAAAAAAAAATCTTTGCAGACGCAATCTTGTTGTTACTCAATCCACAAAATCAGTGGCTCAGCCGCTTAGTTTTACACGCTCGAGTTTGCCACTGAGACAACGAAACAGTACATACTTTGTTACACCATGTTATTCTATATCTAAACTATTGATTGCACGATGTACTGGGTCGATAGGACTCGACGAAGAGAGTCTGAAGATTCGAAAGTGAGGAATTACAATGAGCCAGTTTTTTTATGTACACCCAGAAAACCCGCAAGCGCGCTTGATCAGTCAGGCCGTAGCAATCATTCGCAACGGCGGCGTGATTGTTTACCCAACGGATTCTGGTTACGCCCTTGGCTGTCAGTTGGAAAACAAACAAGCGCTGGAACGCATTTGCCAAATCCGCCGTCTGGACGAAAAACACAACTTTACCCTGTTATGCCGTGATTTGTCTGAGCTGTCTCTTTACGCTCGAGTGGACAATACCGCATTTCGTTTGCTGAAAAATAACACGCCGGGTCCATACACCTTTATCTTTAAAGGGACGAAAGAAGTACCTCGTCGCCTGATGAACGCTAAGCGTAAGACGATTGGTATCCGTGTGCCTGACAACCGTATTGCACTTGATTTGCTCGAAGCGCTGGGTGAACCTTTGATGTCGACATCGCTGATCTTGCCGGGGAATGATTACACTGAGTCGGATCCGGAAGATATCCGCGATAAACTCGAACAGGCCGTAGACGTGATTCTCAATGGCGGCTATCTTGGAGAGAAGCCGACAACGGTGATTGATTTCAGTGAAGATGAGCCAGTATTGGTCCGACTTGGCTCAGGCGATCCGGCGCCGTTTGAGTAAACGAAATAGGTGCTTTTTGCCAGTTTTTTTGCGATAATACGCGGCCGCATTTTGCGGCCGCAGTTTTTATTCGACGTCTGTGAAGACGACACATAGGTAGATAAATGAACGAAAAGTTACAGAAGGTTTTAGCACGAGCTGGTCACGGTTCTCGTCGTGAATTAGAAGCGTTGATCAAAGCTGGACGAGTAAGTGTTAATGGTGTGGTAGCTAAACTTGGCGAGCGTCTTGAAGACGAGAATGCTGTGGTACGTATTGACGGCCACACAGTTTCTGTTAAAGCGCAGGAAGAAGTCGTCTGTCGAGTTCTGGCTTACTACAAACCGGAAGGGGAGTTGTGTACTCGCCACGATCCGGAAGGCCGTCGCACTGTCTTTGACCGTCTGCCTAAAATTCGTGGTTCACGTTGGATCTCTGTCGGACGTTTGGATGCTAATACATCCGGTCTGCTGTTGTTCACGACGGATGGTGAGCTGGCAAACCGATTAATGCACCCAAGCCGTCAGGTGGAGCGTGAGTATCTGGTACGCGTATTCGGTGAAGTGACAGAACAGAAAGTTCGTAACCTGGTGAAAGGGGTCGAGCTGGACGATGGTCTGGCACGTTTCGAAGACGTGGTGTACGCGGGTGGTGAAGGTATGAACCACACGTTCTACGTGGTGATCAATGAAGGTCGTAACCGCGAAGTTCGCCGTCTGTGGGAATCTCAGGAATGTACGGTAAGTCGTCTGAAGCGTGTGCGCTACGGCGATATTTTCCTGGACAAGAAACTGCCACGTGGTGGTTGGATGGAGCTGGATCTGAAGGAAGTGAACTACCTGCGTGAGCTGGTTGAACTTCGTCCGGAAAAACAGACTTTGCTGGACGAGAATAAGGCGAACACTTCACGTAAACGTGAGCGCTCTCGTAGCCAGAAGATCCGCCGTGCGGTGAAGCGTCATGAAGAGCGAGTCAATTCGCCAAAAGGTCGCAGTAATAACCCTTCACGTCGTAAAAGTAACCGAGCGACGGGTGAACGAGGTTCGCGTACAAAATAATACGCCATATTGCTAATCAGAAACGCAGCTCTCGGGCTGCGTTTTTTATTTGCACTCTTTGACAGCTTAGATTATTGATCGTGTTCACCATTCGTTTATCTGCGGTCGTTTTTCATGTTGGTTTATTCTCGTTATTTGTCTCGCCGTTTGTTTGTCTTACTATGTGTGTTGTTTACCGGCTGTACCGTGACACCGTATCGTGTGGAGCCTGTCCACTCACCCAATTCCAGCCCTAGAATCTCCAGCATTGTTCTGCATTACACTGCGCTGAATAACCAGGCGTCACTCGACATACTGACTCGCGCTGATTCAGGAGTCAGTGCCCATTATCTGATCCCGCAGGGGTGCCAGTCATCGCCCTGCCCAGTCTTACGGTTAGTCGAGGATGACCAGAGAGCCTGGCATGCTGGGCAGAGTCAGTGGCGTGGGCAAGCAGGACTGAACGCCAGTTCGATAGGGATTGAAATCGTCAATCTGGGGTATCCTGAAGCCGAAGCACAACTTCCGATCGAGCAACGGAAATGGGATGAGTTCGAAACCCGACAAATTGAAACCGTGGCGGCGCTGATTACGGATCTCGCCAAACGGTATCAAATTCCACCTCAGCGTATTCTTGGCCACAGTGATATTTCTCCTGGCAGGAAGCTAGATCCGGGTCCGCGTTTTCCGTGGCGCCGTTTGCATCAGACTTATGGAGTAGGAGCTTGGCCCGACGAGTTTGAAGTCGCGCGAGTGATGCGCTTGTCAGCGCCGGAGGACGCGTTGTCATGGCAAACCGCGTTGGTGGAATACGGTTACGCATTACCGATAACGGGTCTCTGGGATCCGGTTACACAGCAAGTGCTGCGTGCATTTCAGTTACATTTTCGAGCAGACAAGGTTGACGGGCTACCGGATCTTGAAAGTTGGGCGAGATTACAGGTGTTGCTGGCGCAGTATTCACGTTAACTATGACCCGTCCTGATATGGGGTTGGAAAGTGTCAACCTTATTTAGGACGGTGCACTAAGACACAAAAAAGCCGCTCAGGGAGAGCGGCTTTTTTACGCTAGAGTGTTTGAGTGAGCTGATAGTAACGACCTTGCTGTGCGAGCAGCTCTTGGTGTGGTCCGTACTCAACGATTTCGCCTTGCTCAATCAGACAGACGGCGTCCATTTTGTCCATATCTACCAAACGGTGAGTAATAAACAACACGGTTTTTCCAGCGAAGTGCTCGCTAAATAACGCCATGATTTGTTGCTCCGTCTGTTTGTCCAAACCCTCAGTCGGCTCATCCAACAGGAGGATAGGGGCGTTGTGCAGCAACGCTCGCGCTATGCCGATCCGGCGCTTTTCACCACCGGAAAGCTGACGTCCTCCGTCACCTAACCAGGCATCCAAACCGTTATCCTGAAGAAGTTTCTGCAGACCGACTTTTTCCAGTGCGGCGCTTAGCTCGGCGTCGCTGGCATCAGGGGCCGCCATAATCAAGTTATCCCGCACGGTGCCGTTCAAGACGTCCACACGCTGGCTGACCACAGTCATTGCCCGGCGCAACTGGCTTTCACTCCATGCATTTAGCGGTTGACCCGCAATGGCGACCTGACCGTGCTGCGGATCCCAGTATCGAGTCAGTAACTGCATCAAGGTCGATTTGCCAGAGCCAGTCTGGCCTACGATCGCCACCCGATGGCGTGCTGGAATATCCAGAGATACTTGATTGAGCACGTCCAGTTGCCCGTCAGGGTAGCGGAAAGTGATATCCTTGAATTGAATGTTGAACTCCTTGTGATGCTCAACAGGCTGCTCTGGGAAAGTGACGTCGGGTTCCGACAGGATAACGTCATTCAGTCGTCGCGCCGATGTTAATGTTTGTCCCAGGAACTGGAATGCGCCGGCAATCGGCATCAGCAGTTCAAAGCTCGCCATGGTGGCAAACGCCATCAGGGCGATCATTGGATCTGGAGTCTGTCCGCCGACACCATCGGCGGCCAGCCACAAAACCAACGCCAGGGTCCAGCCATTGGCCAGCAGCAGCAGACCTTGCGCCAGGCCAGAGAAGTGGGCGTTAACAAACTGATTGGCAATCAGTTTGTTTTGCGCGTCGACAATCGCTTCACGATAACGCTTCTCTGCACCGAAGATGGTTAGCTCACTGTATCCTTGCAGCCAGTCTAACGTGGTCACACGCAGAGCCGCTTTATGTCGTGTCAGCTCTGTGCCGTTGCGTTTCCCCAGTTTGTAGAACACTACGGGCCAGATCAGCAGCAGAGCCATCATAATGGCACCCAGCGTCAGACCAAGGGCCATATCCCACCAACATAGGAAGGCCGTTAAGCCGATGATACCGAGCACACCCACGATGATCGGGCTAACGAGGCGCAAATAGACATGGTCCATGGCATCAACATCGGCCACCAGACGGTTAAGCAGGTCTGCATCACGCAGGTTAGACACCCGACCAGGGATCAGCGGTGCCAGCTTTTCAAAAAAGAAAATACGCAGGTCAGTCAGCAGCTTGAACGTTGCATTGTGACTGACAACTCGTTCACCCCAGCGACCGGCGGTGCGGCCCATTGCAAACCCCCGGACAAAAGCCCCGGGCAGCATATAGTTGAAGGTTTCCCGCGCGATAGTTAGCCCGGCAACGGCTGCGGCCGCCAGGAACCAACCGGATAACGTCAGCAGGCCGATCGAAGCAAATAGAGTCAGAAACGCGAGCAGCATGCCGAGTGACAAGCCAAACCAATGTTTCTTATACAGTTTCAGATAAGGGAGTAAATCACGCATCTAAGTTCCCCTTATTGGTTTGATTCAGGGCCTGATTGGCACGTAACATCTCGCGGAACAAGCCGTCGGTGTTGGCCAGGGTATCGAAATTGCCTTGCTGAACCAGTGCACCGTCTTGCATGACCAGAATTTGTGCCACATCCTGTAATGGTGCCAGTTGGTGGGTCACCATCAAAGTGGTTGTGTCTTGGATCTGCTCTGACAACCCCTTCATTACCAGGCGTTCGCTGCGGGCATCCAGACTGGCTGTCGGCTCATCCAGCAACCAGAATCGCCCGTCCTGCAACATCGCCCTGGCCAAAGCCAGACGCTGAGCCTGACCGACCGAAAGGCCACCCGAACGATCCGATACCTGATAATCCAACCCTTGTTTTGCGACAAACTCAGCCGCGAAAGATTGCTCCAGTACGCGTTGAACGTCTTGATCCGCAATATTATGTTTACCGAGCGTGACGTTGTCGCGGATTGAGCCATGTACCAGCAGCGGATTTTGGCCGACCCAACTGATGACTTGTCGCCAACTGGCGAGATCCAGTGATTTGAGTTCGCTCTGGTTGATCCTGAGTGACCCCTCATAAGGCAGGAAACCCAAAATTGCATTGACCAGGCTGGTTTTGCCCGCACCGCTTGGGCCAACCAGTGCGGTTGTTTGATTGGCGTGGATCGCAAAGCTGACTGGGCCGAGCAATGGCTTACCTTCGGGACTAAAAACGGTCAGGTCTGTTGCTTCGATGGTGATTGCGCCGCTGTCAGCAAGCTGCTGCTCACCGGAGCGAATTTTACTGACGTCGGTTTGCAGAAATTCGACAATGCTTTCAGCTGCCCCGACGGCTTGCTGTTTGGCATGGTAGAACGTCCCCAAATCGCGAAGCGGCTGATAAAACTCCGGAGCCAGAATCAGAATAAACAGTCCGGCAAACAGGGTCACACCAGTACCATAGGTACCGAAATTCAGCTCACCAATAAAGCTGAAGCCGAAATACACTGCCGTGATAGCGATAGAGATTGAGGTGAAGAATTCCAGCACCGCAGACGAGAGAAACGCGATTCGTAGCACGTCCATGGTGCGGGTGCGAAACACTTCTGAAGCACCTTTCATCACTTCCGTTTCTGCTTGTGTGCGATCAAACAGACGGATAGTAGTCATCGATTGCAGGCGGTCATAAAAGTGACCGGATAGACGCTGCAGCGCTTTGAAGTTCTTGCGGTTGGCATCAGCTGCCTTCATGCCAACAAATGCCATGAATAACGGAACCAGTGGCGCGGTCAGAAGGAAAATCAGACCCGCGGCCCAGTTTAATGGGAACACCACAACCAAAATCACAAACGGCACCAGGACTGACAACGACATCTGAGGCAGATAACGAGCGAAGAAGTCGTGCATTTCCTCAACTTGCTCCAGCAGCAATGTCGCCCAGGAGCCGGCCGGTTTGCCTTTTATGTACGCCGGGCCGAGCTCGCGCAGTTTATCCAGAATGAGCTGGCGGATGTAAACCCGAATTTGCTCACCACAACGGAAGCCAGCGATTTCCCGCCCCCATGCGCATAGTGCACGTATGGCGATAGCGCCAACCAGTCCGAGGAAATAGGGGATGAGCTCCGATTTGTCCACCTGTTCAATGATCAACTGGTGAAGAATGGAAGCGAGCAGAGCGGCTTGCGCCAGTAAAAACAGGCTTGATAACACACCGAGACCAACAGCAATGCCGAGCCAGCGCTTTGCAAGCTTGCTCTGCTGCTTGAGCCAGGTGTTCAAGCTGCGTCTTTTTTTCTTATCCATTTCGAAGGCTTAATGAGAATTATTATGTGTGTAAGAACCTGGCATTATACAAAATAAAGCCCGGCGGGAATACCGCCGGGCTTTTGGGTTTTGAAGTAAAAATGAAAAATGTTTTTACTTATCTGAAAGGGCATCCAGGTAGCGTTCTGCATCCAGAGCCGCCATACAGC
>NZ_WXWP01000247.1:0-12381 GCF_009904765.1 Vibrio sp. V39_P1S14PM300 | reverse complement strand
TGCCCCATATGCTTAAGCAGTTACATTACACAGAGAAAAATTATGAATAAACCGACCCCTACCTCGCTTGTTGTCTTATCGACCACGCAACTGACGCCCAATATGCAACGTATCGTGTTGCAAGGGGACGGACTGAGTCGCTTTCCTACCGATTGTGCCGGTGGTTACATTAAATTGTTGTTCACGCCAGAAGGCGGCACCGATCTGAGCGTATTGGATGACAACGCCCGGCCAGTTATGCGCACCTATACGATTCGCGAAATCGATCATCAGTCTGCGACAGTCACCGTCGATTTCGTTCGTCATCAGGTGAATGATACGAGTTGTGGTCATGCCGCTCGCTGGGCCATGCAGGCAAAACCCGGTGACACCATCAACATTGCAGGCCCGGGAACCATCCAAAACCTGAATACCGACGCAGACTGGTTCTTCCTCACCGCCGATATGACCGCTCTGCCAGCGTTGTCTGTCAAACTGGCCTCCTTACCCGAAAATGCGCGTGGTTATGCCGTCATCGAAATACAGGATAAAGACGATATTCAGGCCCTTGAGGGGCCAGCAGGCGTAACACTGGATTGGGTCATCGCCGATACCAAGACCAACCGTTTTGTCGAAAAAGTGAAAGCAAAAAACTGGTTGGCGGGCAATGCGTCTGTTTGGTGTGCATGTGAATTCGAATCAATGCGCGCATTGCGTCAATACTTCCGCAATGAACACGGTGTGGATCGCGAGTTCATTTACATCAGTAGCTACTGGAAAAATGGCGTCACCGAAGAGGGTCATAAAGTCATTAAGCGCGAAGACGCTAAAGCAACAGCGTAATAAAGAAACTGGGTCATAATCATCAAAAAGCGGCCAAAACGGCCGCTAAAAAGTGCTAGCTTAAACAATAATTAATATTTACCGTCACGGTAGTCGTATTCGTAGCTGACATTCACAATCGGCTGATACGCAATTTGGCCGTTGTTCATCGACTCTTTCACCGTCACTTCCGAATTTGTGATTTGGAAAGAGCGTCTATTGATGGGATCCATCCGGGTTGGCAAGGCCTGGCTTAGTTCATAGGACGATTTGGATTTCAAATCACTGAGCATTTGCTGCCCTTCCTGATACGCCTTATCTTTGGACGCAACAACCTGCCCCGTCATCTGAGCAGTTTTTGCTGCGGTTGAGTAAGCGCCATTTGCAAAAGCAACACCTGACATCATCAACAGTGCAGCGCTGGTAAGGATAGTTAGTTTTCTCATAACAGACTCCTCGTCTTTGTTGTATTTGAGCGACATCCTCACTGCTCTTGTATCAAATCATACGTACAGAGACCATGAACAGATGACATTACTTTCATAAAACTCACTAATTATTTGCGCAAAATTTGCCCACCCCTACTTCGTAGGTGTTTTCCTCACTCTGTTCTGAAATTACACCACTGGCTTCTTTTGATAGAAAAATCATTATCATAAAATAAAAACCAAACCGTACATTCATTAACGAAATAGCGAACATTGGCGTCTTCTAAACGCACAAAAAATCGGTGAAATTTTTTGAAAATAAAGACTAGCGGTGAAATACGTAGTACTTGTCACCACAACGTAACCGTATCGTCACCGGACTTTATTGTTACTTCCCTACCATTTGCCCGTAAAAACAAGGAGTAAGGGCTCTTAATGCAAGTGATTGAATTTATCCGTCAGCAATTTATGGAAAGTGGACACGTGGCGTACGGAGAAACATTGTCGATGGGTGAGCATATGATGCAGGCAGCGTTTATCGCCGAGCAAACGGGCTGTCATAAGGAACTGGTGGTGGCCGCATTTCTGCATGACTTTGGTTATCTGATTCTGGGATTGCCGGAAGAGAGCACCGAATCCGGTATTGACGGTTTTCATGAAGACATTGGTGAGCAGTGCCTTAAAGGCTATTTTCCACCGTTAATCACCGACTGTATCCGCTTACATGTTCAGGCCAAACGTTACCTGTGTACGGTTGAGTCACACTATTTTGACCAACTCAGCAAAGCGTCCCGTCGATCACTTGCCGTTTAGGGTGGATTAATGAACCACACCGAGTTGTGTGCGTTCGAAGCAGAGCCGCATTACCGGGAAGCGATTCAGATTCGCCAGTACGATGACAAGGGAAAACAGCCGTACCTGAACCACCCTGATTTAGACTACTATCTCAAACTCACGGCAAGTTGCCTCATCAGAACAGAAATGACACGCTCGCGCCATATCGAGGTCGCGTGACAAACGACCGGTTTGCTCCTGGCAAAACTACGCCAGAGCCAGGAGCAAACCGCCCAAAATTAAGCTAACCCCAATGCCACGGGTAAAGAACCAACGCTCGGCAAGAAACAGCACCCCCATAATTAAGCCAAAAACAATACTGATCTGACGTAAAGCCACCACCAGGCTAACATTGGCCGTCATGGTCATCGCGAACAGAACCAGGCCGTAAGTGCTTGCCATCATGATTCCGGCCAAACCCGCGCGTTGTTTAATGTGCCATGCGTGACGAATCTGCCCCACATTTCCGCTAACCACACACCAGCCCAAAGTAAACAGCACCATCGCCCAGAACTGAACACCGAGATAGAAGATGGCAGTGTGTTTATCACTCAGCACAACCCTGACCACTTGTGTCGCGATGTCCAACGCCTGCTTGTCCAGTATGGAATAGCCTGTCGTACCAATCGCTGCCACCAATGCCCAGAACACGCCCAGATTAATATACGAGCGAACGTGGCAGTCTCGAAACCGTGCCAGCGGCACTACCAGGCAACCCAGAGTGATCATCACAAAGCCGCTCCACTGCATCCACGACAGTGTGTGCCCCAGTAACGAACCACCGAACCCAACCATCAGCACTGGCAACGCCCGAGCTATCGGGTAGATAACGCCGATGTCGGCCTGCTGATAAGCCAGCATCAATCCAACCAAATACAGCATCTGACAAGCACCGCTCATCAGCACTATCCACCAGAAAGAGTCAGGCAATGATTGCCAGCCAATGGTATTGAGATACCAGATCAAATAAGGCGTTAATAGCAATGACGCCGTAACACCGGCTGCCAGCGTAAAAGCCGTGCCCGAGCTGGTGTTACTTTTACCCAGAATATTCCAGCCTGCGTGCAGCAACGCGGAGAAGACAACCAGAACTATCGCAAAAAATGCCATAACACTCCCTGTGATAAGCAGAAAAGCAAAAGGGCTTCCGTGCGGAAGCCCTTACCTAAGAAACCGCTAGCGTGTCAATTCCGCAAGCGATTCGATACTGATCGCATCATGGCGCCAGTACTCTATATCACAGTCTATTAACTCGCCTTGCTGGTTGTAATTGATCCGCTCGACCACCATTGCTGGTGTGCCCGATGTGGCCCGCAGAAACTGTGCAGTCTCGCCCAGCAATGAACTGGTGCTGATGCGGTAACGGATTTTTTGGTACACCACGCCATAATGTTCGCGGTAAATGTCAGTAAGCGATTGCGACAAATCGTGACTTAGTAAGTCTGGGAACATTTCCGGCCGCACATAGTTGGTCACAAACACGACGGGGCGATCTTCCAGATAACGGACACGATCAATGCGGTAAACATCAGCGAACGGCGGCAAATTGAGTAGCGTCGAGGCTTGTTTGTTGGCCAGACTGGCTTTAGCCGCCACCAGTTCCGTCTTCGGCAGCCGGTTTTGGACCAGCGCCATGTTGGTAAAATTGAGTGTTTGAGTTGGATCGTATTTCAGAGGTTCGGGAGAAATAAACCAACCACGACGATCTTCACGATAAATCTTACCTTCCGCTTCCAAAAGCGACAACGCTTCACGCAATGTCACCCTGGTGGTATTAAATGACTCCGCCAACTTGCGTTCTGCCGGCAGCTTCTGCCTTGGCGAAAGCATCCCTGACGCGATCTGTTCAACAATGGCATCTTTGATTTTTACGTACTGCACTCGCTTGTTTTTCCTTGTTGTTCTCAGCGCTTACGCCACGCTTGGGTTTTATTTTCCAAAAGTTTCCCGACCGTCATATGAACGACTTTCGCAACCGCAGCTGACACCATGATCATTACAGCCATCGCCGCCGCTGCGCCTGTCTGGCCGGCATCATCCATATTGAGCACGGACACCGACGCCGGAATGGTATCGGTTGAATAGAGAAATACTACCGCAGATGTGGTGGTCAGTGCATTAACAAACAGATAGGTAGCAATATCCAGAATCGCAGGCAGACATACAGGTAGAGTGACTTTAAGGAATAACTTGTACTGCGGCAGTTTAACCGATGCAGCGGTTGCTTCCAGTTCATCTGGCAGTTGTTTCAATGCCGTGAGTGCCGTCATGTGCCCTACGGTGTAATAATGGACAACGGTATTGATAACCAGAAACGCCATGCTTCCGTACAGTACACCCAATGGATTGGCCGGATCGTTGAAATAAAAAATGTAACCCAGCCCCAAGACCATACCCGGTACCGCCATCGGCACCACCGACATCATCTGCATAAACTGGCGAACTGGCGCAAACGAACGGCCTTTTTCAATGGAATATGCCGCAATAAAAATGATGGCGGTGCCGAACAACGCGGTCCACCCCGCCAGAGTGAGCGAGTTAAAATACGGGCTCCAGCCATACGTGCTCATTTCCGCGAAATTGTAGTTATTCAAGGTCAGGGCTTTATTCCACGGCCAGAACGTGACAAGTGAACCATAAACGGCCATCCCAAGCACTGCCAGCACCACCAGGGAAATAAGCGTGCAGTAGACGAGACAAATTCCGTCACGCCACTTTTGCGGCTGAGGCTGGTAAGGCACAGAGCGAGTATCAAACAGGCTTTTTTGCTTACGTTGAACCCAGCGATCAGCTCCAAATGCCAGCAACGCTGGTAACAATAACAAGATACTGGTTACAGCTCCCATAGAGAAGTTCTGTTGACCAACCACCTGTTTGAAGATATCGGTCGCCAAAACGTTGTAGCTTCCTCCAATAACTTTCGGAACCCCAAAGTCACACACCACCAGCGTAAACACCACAATCAGCGTGCTAATCAGTCCGTACTTTGCTGCCGGTAAAGTGACGACAAAAAACGTTTTGACTGACGACGTTTTTAAGGCGCGCGCCGCTTCGTACAAACGCGCATCGGACGTGCGCAGCGACGTCGTCAGAATCATCAAAGCGTGCGGGAATGTCCAGAAGATCAACCCCATTGTAATACCGATCAAACCATACACCGATTCGCCCCCGAGCAACGCTTTCGCTACCCCCTGGTTACCAAACAAAAAAATCAGACTAATGGCCGGAAGTAAAGATGGCGCTAAAATCGGCGCCGTTCCGAGGATCTGAAACATCCCCTTGAACGGCATGCAAGAACGCGTCAGCGCGTACGCGTAGCCAAACGCCAAAACCCCCACAACCGCAGTAACCAACAAGCCGACCGTGAACGTATTTCCCATCGACTGCCACAGCGCTTGCGAGGCAAAATAGGTGGCAAAATTAACCAGGCCGACAAATTCTCCGTCACTGTTCTGGACACTTTTCGCCAACATGGCCCACAGCGGCATCAGAATAAACAACACCATCAGAACGGACAGCAGCGCCAGCAAAGCAAACAGAATCAGGTTGTCACGACTAATACGGGTGAGGAAAGAATCCGTTTTCATCGTGGACACCGGTGTTGATTGAGTCATAGTATTTCCTTTCATCGCTACCTCTAAGCCACTGCGACGTTATCGTTGCTGTGCGAGTGTGAGGGATAAGCGCGAAGCCCGTTTTGCGCAAAACGGATATAGCGAATATCCCCGACTCTCAGTTTCATCGCATGGATTTGTTCACCGGGTAAATCGACGAAAATCAGAGGGGCGTGCGCATCGTGTTGTAACTGACACTCAACCCGGGTGTACGCGCCAAGAAACTCTTTGCCACAAATACGCACTGGCAGCGCATCAGAATAGGAGTCGACAAAGCGCACACTCTCCGGACGCACCGCCAGATCGAAACGCTCACCGCGACTTGGGGTATGATTCTCCAGTGCCGGTGTCGGCAGCAAGGATTCAGCGATCCGCACTTGCTCATCCGTTGCTACCGATGCCTGAATGAAGTTCATGCTGCCAACAAACTCGGCAACAAAACGCGTTGCGGGCTTGAGATAGATCTCTTCCGGAGTACCGACCTGTTCAATCACACCATGATTCATCACTACAATGCGATCCGCCATCGAAAGCGCTTCGTCCTGATCGTGTGTCACCATCACCGTTGTAATACCCAGTTTGCGTTGCAGGTTACAAATCTCCTCACGCAAATGAATTCGAACTTTTGCATCCAGCGCAGACAGCGGTTCGTCCAGTAACAGCAACCCAGGAGATAGCGCCAGCGCGCGTGCCAATGCGACCCGTTGCTGCTGTCCGCCAGACAGTTGATTGGGGTATTTCTCTCCGGACGTCGGCAAACCGATCATCGCCAACCAGTCGTCCACTTTCTCCAGCGCTTCTTTGGTCGACATCCCTTGATTCTTCAGGCCGATGGCTATGTTCTCCTGCACTGTCAGATTCGGAAACAAGGCATACGACTGAAACACGATGCCAAAATCGCGTTTCTCCGGCGGTAAAAAAGTCGTCTCCTGCTCGCCCTGGAAAATAGTCCCGGATGTGGGTAAGTCCAGCCCGGCAATTGCCCGCAACAATGTCGTCTTGCCGCAACCGGATGGGCCGAGAAAGCAGACGAATTCGCCTTTTTCAATCGAGAGAGAGATGTGCTTCAGCGCCGTAAATTGACCAAATTGCTTTACGACGTTTTCAATGTGCAGGTAAGGTTGAGGTGTGTTCATAATGCGCCCCTAATTGGTATAGTCCAAAATTAACGCATCTATGTTTCAGTCCAGTGACAAATTTAAAACGACAAGATGACAGTATGATGAACAGCCCCAAACGACAAAGGAGAGCATTCGCTCTCCTTTACTATATGCATCATGTGGCATTAAGGTTTGGGTTCTGATTTAGCATCAAACTTCTCAGACCATGCCGCCAGGACTTTTGCACGTTCACTCCCCATTTTTGCAAAGTCCATCTTAGCCATTACGTCCTGAACGTTCGGAAAGTTAGAGACGGTCGCTTTGACCTCTTTGTGGCCGACCACCGGATACATCTCCACATACAGCTCATTGGCCGCTTTTGATACCGACCAGTCGACAACGCGCTTGGCAGCGTCGGTCTCGTTCACCAGACCCACGGCTTCAGATTCCCAGCCGATTCCCTTAGGTACGATCACATCCAGTGGCGCGCCCTGCGTTTTCAGTTTCGCACCACGACTGGCCATGGAGATACCGATAGCCACTTCGCCCATACCTGCCTGTACGCACGGCTTTGAGCCCGAATGGGTATAATGAGCGATGTTTAGATCCAGACGCTGCATGTAGTCCCAGGCTTGTGTTTCACCCATGTTTTGTAGCCAGGCAGAAACTTGCATGTAACCGGTACCTGAGGAAGCAGGGTTTGGCATCGCAATGTGACCTTTATATACCGGCTTGGTCAGATCTTCCCACGATGTGGGTTTTGGCAGGTTAAGCTGTTTCGCCACCGCTTCGTTAAAACAGACCGCATTGAAGAAAGCGTCGTTCCCAAACCAAGCCTGTTTCGACTGCGGGTCATTCAGGTTTGCATTCAGTTCGTCGACACCTTTTGGCGTGTATGGCTTCAGCAGCCCCTCTTCCTTCAGTAAAGCCATGGACGATCCTGCCAGACCCCAAACCACGTCGGCGTGTGGATTGTTTTTCTCAGCCAGCAGTTTCGCGGTCATGATCCCCGTTGAATCACGCACCCACTTAATCGTTACATCCGGGTTATCTTTTTCAAATGCCGATTTGTACTTCGCCAGAATGTCAGTTTCGAAAGCGGTGTAAACCGTCACTTCCTGAGCCGCCATTGCATTAGCGGCCAGCATAGACAGAAGTGCAGCCAGAGATCCTTTCATCAAACGGTTGTTCATCATCTTCTCCAGTTTAGAGCATAGGTTTGCGGTGAATTTAATTGGTCTGTACCAGTTAACTGACCACCACCGTAAAAGGACTCTGTGACGATTACATGAACAAAAAGTGGCAGTTTGACGAAAAATACAACTTTTGAGAGTCGGCGGTTTCCCCGCAGATGAAACTTTTGTGAAATTGTAAATCGGGCTATTTACGCGCCAAATCCGCCTTGCTAGAGTCAAAATCAATTCTGGTATAGTCCAAGGAGAAAACAAACATGAAAAATGCGTATTTGCTGCTGACACCCGGTCCTCTCTCTACGTCAGAAACCGTTCGGGAAGCTATGCTGAAAGACTGGTGTACGTGGGATGACGATTACAATAAAGACATCGTTGAAGTGATCAGACACAAACTGGTCCGTCTGGCAACGCGTCAGCCCGGTTATACTTGTGTGCTGATGCAAGGCAGCGGAACTGCCTCTGTCGAGGCAACTATCGGCAGCGCCATTGACCGCAATGGAAAGCTGCTGGTGGTCGATAACGGTGCCTACGGCGCAAGAATCGCTCAGATTGCTGATTATCTGGCTATTCCGAACCATGTCGTTTCGCCTGGCGAAACATCACAGCCACACTTGGATGAGGTGGAAACGGCATTGGTCTCGGACCCTTCCATCACACATGTTGCCATCGTCCATTGCGAAACCACCACAGGGATGCTCAATCCAATCGAAGCCATCGCTTCACTGGCCAAACGCCACGGGAAAATCGTCATACTGGATGCCATGTCGAGTTTTGGCGGCATTCCAATGGACATTGGCGATCTGGGGGTCGACTTTATGATCAGCTCTGCGAATAAGTGTATTCAGGGCGTGCCCGGATTTGGCTTTGTGATTGCCAAACAAGATGAACTGGAAAAGTGCCGGGGTCAGGCACGCTCTCTGAGCCTAGATCTTTACGCTCAGTGGTACTGCATGCAGGTCAATCACGGCAAATGGCGATTTACCTCCCCCACTCACACCGTACGAGCGTTTTACCAGGCATTATTAGAGCTTGAGCAGGAAGGTGGCATCAATGCCCGCTACCAGCGCTATCGGACCAATCAACGTACGCTGGTTTCCGGAATGCGTTCACTCGGTTTCGAACCTTTGCTGGAAGATGCGCTCCACTCGCCTATCATCACCTCTTTTCATTCACCCGCTCACAGTGACTATCAGTTCAACGAGTTTTATCAACGTCTTAAATCACAGGGGTTTGTGATCTATCCAGGCAAAGTCTCAAACGCAGACTGCTTTCGTATTGGCAACATCGGTGAAGTGTATCCAGCCGACATTGAACGCCTGATTGAAGCCGTCAGCACCGCCATGTACTGGCAGCACGTCTGAGTTTGAGCAAAGGACACTCCGAATATGACTCAAGCCATTCCTCAGCCCAATCTCCACAGTGAGGGCGACATCAATACAACCCCGGCTCGTCAGGCCTGGAACTCGTCAATTGATGATGAGAATACCCAGACTCTGCTGCAAAGAGACCGTCAGGTTTTTCTGCATCAGGCCATGTCAACGCCCTGCCTGGACGCCTTACAAGCCGCTGACGGCATCTACATTCAGGACACCGCTGGCAAACGCTATATGGACTTTCATGGCAATAATGTCCATCAGTTGGGATACGGTCACCCGCATGTGATTCAGCGTCTAACGGAACAAATGGCTGCGTTGCCCTTTTCTCCCCGTCGCTTTACCAATGAAACGGCCATCCGTTGCGCGGAAAAACTGATCAGCATCTGTGGTGGAGAAATGCGTCGGGTACTGTTTGCGCCCGGTGGGACATCCGCCATTGGCATGGCGCTTAAGTTAGCCCGTTACGTTACCGGGAATTACAAAGTCGTCTCATTGTGGGACTCATTTCACGGTGCTTCGCTGGATGCCATTTCGGTGGGGGGAGAAGCGTGTTTTCGCCAGGGGATGGGGCCGCTGATGGCCGGCGTCGAACGTATTCCACCAGCCGTTTCGTATCGCGGAGCCCTGCCTTCAAACGATGGCAGTGACGTTCACTATGCAGACTACCTGGAATACGTCATCGAAAAAGAAGGCGGTGTTGGGGCTTTTATTGCGGAAGCCGTTCGCAACACCGATGTACAAGTCCCCAGTAAGGCCTACTGGCAACGTATTCGCGCCATTTGTGACAAACACAATGTCATGCTGATCATCGACGACATTCCCAATGGTATGGGCCGCAGCGGTGATTGGTTCACCTATCAGGCGTATGACATCGAACCAGACGTACTTTGTATCGGAAAAGGCTTCGGTGGTGGCATCGTGCCGTTTGCAGCCATGATCACCAAAGAGAAATACAACGTCGCCGAGCGGATTTCGATGGGTCACTATACCCATGAAAAAAGCCCGCTCGGCTGCGCGGCCGCTCTGGCCACCATCGAGACCATCGAGCAAGAAGGTCTGCTGGCTCATACGCGTCAACTGGGTCGTGTTATGCAGGAACGATTGCATCAGCTCAAAGCCCGCTATCCGCTCATCGGAGATGTTCGTGGGATCGGTCTGCTCTGGGGGGTGGAACTGGTGACCGATCATCGCAGTAAAACCCGGGCTTGTGATGAAGCCGAAGCGATGTTGTATGAATGCCTCAATCGCGGGCTGAGTTTTAAGGTCTCACAGGGCAATATCATCCAACTCAGTCCACCGCTTATTATCACGCGAGCGCAGCTCGATCAGGCGTTGGATATTTTCGAGCAAGCTCTCGCTCAAATTTCTCAAGATTTTCAATACGTTTAGGAGCAAGATAATGACTCAATCCACTTCTCTTTCTCCGCTGCAGGCGGTGATTTTTGACTGGGCCGGTACCATTGTAGATTTCGGCTCGTTTGCACCTACCAGCATATTTGTCGAAGCGTTTCGCCAAGGCTTTGACTTTGATATTAGCCTGGAAGAAGCGCGGGAGCCGATGGGGCTGGGTAAATGGGATCATATTCAGGCGGTTGGCCAGTTAACGACGGTTGATGCCCGCTGGCGTGCCCAGTTTGGCAGATCGATGACATCTGATGACATCGACCGAGTTTACGCCGCATTTATGCCGTTACAGAAAGCCAAAGTGGCCGATCATGCAGAGCCGATTCTCAACGCCATTGAGGTGGTCAATGCACTCAAAGCACAGGGTATCAAAATTGGCTCCTGCTCCGGCTATCCGCGTGAAGTCATGGATGTACTGATCCCGGCTGCAGCCAACTACGGTTATCTGCCGGATTATGTGGTTGCGACCGATGATCTGCCTCAAGGCGGGCGTCCGGCTGCATTTATGGCGCTCAAAAACGTCATTGAACTGGGCGTCACCGACGTCAATGCCTGCGTGAAAGTTGACGACGCTGTGCCTGGAATCGAGGAGGGGCACAACGCCGGTATGTGGACAGTCGGCCTATTGCTCTCCGGTAACGAAGCCGGACTAACCTGGGAAGAATATCAAAACGCGGACAGCGTCACTTTAGACAACGCACGGCAGAAAGCCCGAAGCAAATTACTCAAGTCTGCGCCTCACTACCTCATTGATACCATTGCCGATCTACCTGACGTCCTGAAAGACATTGAGCGCCGTCTCAATGCCGGTGAACGACCGTAAAAAAAGCCGAATGTTCAGCCCATAAACGAATACGCCCTCTTTACGGAGGGCGTGTGCTAGTCAATCAGGCCTTTTAGCTTAGCCAGACCGTAGGCGGCGATGGTCACATTATCTTTGATTTCACCGTCAATCATCATTTGTTCAAACGTCTGAAGCGAAAACGCTTGTGTGATCAAATCTTCTTCTTCCTTGTCAAGACAGTTACCCACATACGTCAGGCCAGCAGCCAGATAGATATGACAGGTCTGATTGAGGAATCCATAGGCGATAAACTGGGCACCCACATAGCTCATACTGGCGGCAGACAATCCGGTCTCCTCTCTCAATTCGCCTTTAGCCAGTTCGAGAGGATCGGCATCCGGGTTTGACTCCCATGCCCCTTGCGGCAATTCCCAGCAGCGTTGACCTACAGTGTAACGGTACTGTTGTACCAAATGGATCTCGCCGTCATCCACGGCAAGAATCACCGCGCAGTCTGGCTTATCGACCACACCATAAATCCCTTCTGCACCACTGGGGCGCACTATTTTATCTTCGCGCACCGTCATCCACGGGTTCTGATACACCACTCGACTATCTAACTGTTTGATATCACTCATATCTGATTCTCTCGATTTGTACCCTGGAACCTTAACAAAACGTGCTGCGGCTGAACAGAAACGCTCTGATCGCAATATCCCCATTAAAATGGGTGACATATCAAGCAAGTGCATAAAAATAAAACATCATTCGATTTTACATACAGAGAATATAATTTTTTCTTTATGAAAAACGGTGCAATTAAAATATAAATCAAGTCTCAAATTTG
>NZ_WXWP01000256.1:0-12393 GCF_009904765.1 Vibrio sp. V39_P1S14PM300 | reverse complement strand
ATCTTACACAGGGAATACGTAATGCAGACACAACGCCTAAGAATTGCCATCCAGAAAAAGGGCCGCCTGAGCAAAGAGAGTCAGGCTCTGTTGAAAAAATGTGGCGTCAAGTTCAACATCATGGGAGAGCGTCTGGTTGTTCACTCTTTGAATATGCCGATCGATTTGCTGCTGGTTCGTGATGATGACATTCCAGGCCTGATCATGGATGGGGTGGTGGATTTGGGCTTCATCGGTGAAAACGAACTGGAAGAAGTTCGCCTGGATCGCAAAGCCTTGGGTGAGCCGTGTGAATTTGTGACTTTGCGTCGTCTGGACTTTGGTGGGTGTCGTCTGTCCGTCGCCATTGATAAAGACGAGCAGTACACTGGCCCGCAGGACCTGGCCGGAAAGCGCATTGCGACAACTTACCCTCAATTACTTAAAGCCTACATGGACAAGCAGGGGGTGCCTTACTCAGCGTGTATGCTAACGGGGTCCGTCGAGGTTGCACCACGTGCTGGTCTGGCGGATGCGATTGCCGACTTGGTGTCGACCGGAGCTACGCTCGAAGCAAATGGCCTTAAAGAAGCGGAAGTGATCTTCGAGTCGAAAGCGACTTTGATCCAGCGTATGGGCGAATTTGATGCGGATAAAAAGGCACTGATTGAAAAGCTGTTGACGCGTATGCAAGGCGTGATTCAGGCCAAAGAGTCTAAATACATCATGCTGCATGCCCCGGTCGATAAACTGGAGCAGATCAAATCATTGTTGCCGGGTGCCGAGGATCCAACCGTACTGCCGCTGTCTGCGGAAAAACAAAAAGTTGCCGTTCATTTGGTGAGTTCTGAAAACCTGTTCTGGGAAACCATGGAACAGCTCAAAGAACTGGGAGCCAGCTCTATTCTGGTTCTGCCAATTGAAAAAATGATGGAGTAATGAATCATGAGAACGGTAGTCTGGCCATCGTTAAGTGAGTCGCAACAAGACTCAATTCTGGAACGCCCTGCGATCGCAGAGGGGGCTAACATCACGGCCGCCGTGGCGGACGTGATTGCACAAGTCCGTAAAGGCGGCGACGCAGCTTTGTTGGAGCTGACAGCAAAATTCGACAACGTCACTCCGGCGTCGATCCGGGTTCCGACTGAGGAGATTGCCGCCGCTGCAGAGCGTCTATCCGACACTATGAAGCAGGCCCTGGATCAGGCGTATGCCAATATCGCTAAGTTCCACAAAGCGCAAAAGCCACAACCGATCAAAGTAGAAACCCAACCCGGCGTGGTGTGCGAACAGGTTACGCGCCCGATTCAGAAAGTGGGCTTATACATTCCGGGAGGCAGTGCGCCACTGCCATCGACGGTGTTGATGCTGGGTGTTCCGGCCAAAATTGCCGGTTGCCGTAAAGTGGTGCTGTGTTCTCCACCGCCGATCGCCGATGAAATTCTGTACGTTGCTCGTTTGTGTGGTATCGATGAAGTGTACAACGTTGGGGGTGGTCAGGCGATTGCGGCCATGGCGTACGGCAGTGAAACGGTCAGCAAAGTCGATAAAATTTTTGGCCCGGGCAACGCTTATGTCACGGAAGCGAAGCGCCAGGTCAGCAATGATTTTCGTGGCGCGGCTATTGATATGCCCGCGGGGCCGTCAGAAGTTTTGGTGCTCGCGGATGAAACGGCCGATCCTGATTTCATTGCCGCAGATTTGCTGAGTCAGGCAGAGCACGGCCCGGATTCTCAGGTGGTGTTGGTGACACCATCGCCGGTACTGGCTGACCAGGTAACGGACGCGGTTAAACGTCAGCTACAAGCGCTATCTCGCGCCTCGATCGCGCAGAAGGCATTGGCATCCAGCCTGATCATAATTGCGGAATCGCTGACACAAGCGGTGTCGATTTCGAACTACTACGGACCAGAGCATTTGATTGTACAAACCAAAAATCCGCGTGAGTTGCTGCCGTTGCTGGACAACGCAGGCTCGATTTTCCTGGGTGACTGGTCACCAGAGTCGGCGGGAGATTACGCGTCGGGAACGAACCACGTTCTGCCGACCTACGGTTACACCCGGACATATTCCAGCTTAGGACTGGCCGATTTTTCCAAACGCATGACCGTTCAAGAACTCTCTGCGCAAGGGTTGCAGAATTTAGCGCCGACCGTGGTGGCGATGGCAGAAGCTGAAGGGTTAGACGCGCACAAACGTGCGGTCACCATCCGAGTAGAAAAATTACAGAAGGAGCAGGCGTAATGGAAAGGCTGGCCCGAAAACAAGTGCAACAACTGACGCCTTATCTGTCGGCTCGACGTATTGGTGGTAGCGGGGATGTGTGGCTTAACGCTAACGAATCACCGTTCGACAATGAATATAAAACAGATTTCGCTCGCTTAAACCGTTACAGCGAATGCCAGCCGACCGCATTGATCGAAGCGTACGCCGCGTACGCGGGGGTTCGCCCGGAGCAAGTGCTGACATCACGCGGTGCGGACGAGGGGATTGAGTTGCTGATCCGTGCTTTTTGTGAGCCGGGGGAGGATGCAATTCTGTTTTGTCCGCCAACCTATGGGATGTACGCCATCAGTGCGGAAACCATGGGGGTGGAACGAAAAACCGTGCCGTTGACACCAGAGTGGCAACTTGACCTGCAGAACATAGAAGCCAATTTAGATAATGTTAAGTTGGTGTTCGTTTGCAGCCCGAACAACCCAACCGGTAATCTGGTTAAACGGGATGACATTCTTCGTTTGCTTGAGATGACGCAAGGCAAAGCGATTGTCGTGATGGATGAAGCCTACATTGATTTCTGCCCTGAAGCGTCAACAGTGGATTTGTTGCAACAATATTCGAATCTGGCGATTTTGCGCACTTTGTCCAAAGCGTTTGCGCTGGCGGGGCTGCGTTGTGGGTTTACACTGGCCAATGAATCGTTAATCAATGTGTTGCTGAAGGTGATCGCGCCTTACCCAGTGCCTGTGCCGGTGGCGGACATTGCGTTACAGGCGCTCTCTGAGTCGGGATTGGCTCGCACTAAGTTTCAGGTGCTGGATTTGAATGCCAACCGAGCGTATCTGCAAGTCGGACTGTCCATGGTCGCTGG
The DNA here is from genome assembly GCF_009904765.1 of Vibrio sp. V39_P1S14PM300. Taxonomy (NCBI): domain Bacteria; kingdom Pseudomonadati; phylum Pseudomonadota; class Gammaproteobacteria; order Vibrionales; family Vibrionaceae; genus Vibrio; species Vibrio sp. V39_P1S14PM300. Next base: position 9,323 of record NZ_WXWP01000256.1, on the reverse strand, counting down.
GGTCGAAGTATTTGAAGGTTGGGGAAACTATCTGCTGGTGACATTCCCGGATGGTGACGCTTTGTTCAAAGCCGCGTGGGACAACGGCATTATCTTACGTAATTCGCCGATAAAGAACTGCGTGCGCATCAGTGTTGGGAATCGTGAAGAGTGTGAAAAAACCGTCGCATTTATCCGAAATTACTACCTATCCCTATCCGCAATGTGACCGTAGCCAAGATAATCAAATAAAACACGGTACAGAATTGAATTGCTCCTGGTTGGCAGGAGCCCAGGAATAAAAAGGAAGTTTGAGTGAGCACACAACAGAAGATTTTATTTATCGACCGTGACGGGACATTGATAGAAGAGCCGCCAGTGGACTTTCAGGTTGACCGCCTCGATAAGCTGAAGCTGGAACCGAACGTGATCCCGAGTCTGCTGGCGTTACAGGATGCTGGCTACCGTCTGGTAATGGTTACCAACCAAGACGGTCTTGGGACCGACAGTTACCCGCAGGCTGATTTCGATGCGCCGCACAATATGATGATGGATATTTTTACCTCTCAGGGAGTGAAATTTGACGATGTGCTGATTTGTCCGCACTTTGAAGAAGACAACTGTTCATGCCGCAAACCTAAGCTGGGCATGGTCAAAGACTACTTGCAGGGGGGCAAAGTCGACTTTCAGCAGTCCGTTGTGATTGGCGATCGTCACACTGACCTGCAACTGGCTGAAAATATGGCTATTCGTGGCATTCAATACCACCCTCAAACCATGAACTGGTCACAGATCCTAAAAGAGTTAACGGTTAAGGCCCGTATGGCCGAGGTGGTACGTACCACCAAGGAAACCGACATTAAGGTCGCGGTTAATCTTGATGAGCAGGGCGGCAACCAGATTTCCACCGGGTTGGGCTTTTTTGACCACATGCTGGACCAAATTGCCACGCACGGTGGGTTTCAGATGAAATGCCAGGTGGTGGGGGATTTACACATAGATGATCACCACACGGTCGAAGACACGGCGTTGGCCTTGGGCCAGGCGCTGAAGGAGGCCCTGGGTGACAAACGAGGCATCGGCCGTTTTGGTTTCAGTCTGCCGATGGATGAGTGTCTGGCGCAGTGTGCGTTGGATCTGTCTGGTCGGCCTTACCTGAAATTTGACGCCAAATTCAGCCGCGAACAAGTCGGGGATCTATCGACTGAAATGGTGTACCACTTCTTTCGTTCGTTAACCGACACGCTGGCGTGCACACTGCATTTATCCTCTGTGGGTGAAAACGATCACCATATCATTGAAAGCCTGTTTAAAGCCTTTGGACGTACGTTACGCCAGGCGGTTAAAGTGGAAGGCAACGAACTGCCGAGCAGTAAAGGAGTGCTGTAATGACCGCTGCAAAGATCGTCATCATTGATACTGGTTGCGCTAATGTTTCATCGGTTCGGTTTGCAATTGAGCGTCTCGGTTATGAGGTGACGGTGTCGAAAGACCCGGATGTCGTGCTGAATGCCGACAAACTGTTTTTACCCGGTGTCGGTACCGCCAGCGAAGCAATGAAAAACCTCGAAGAGCGTGACCTGATCACCCTGGTGAAACAGGTAGAAAAACCGCTACTGGGCATTTGTTTGGGCATGCAGTTACTGGGCAAGGTGTCTCAGGAGAAAGGTCAGAAAGCCGACGAACTGGTTGAATGTCTCGGTTTGTGTGACGGTGAGGTTAAACGCATGCAAACTGGCGACTTACCACTGCCTCACATGGGGTGGAATACCGTGACAGCGCAGCCAGGGCATCCGCTATTCACTGGCATCGAATCTGGTGAGTATTTCTATTTTGTACACAGTTTTGCGATGCCGGTGGGCGACTACACCATCGCGCAATGTGATTACGGCAATCCGTTTTCTGCGGCCGTACAAAGTGGCAATTACTATGGGGTGCAATTCCACCCGGAGCGCTCGTCGAAAGCCGGTTCACAACTGATTCAAAACTTCTTGGAATTATAAAAAGGGAATGCGTACGTGATTATTCCAGCACTCGATTTAATTGAAGGTCAGGTGGTTCGCCTTTATCAGGGCGATTACGGCCAGGTGACCGAGTATAAAGTGGATCCGGCGCAGCAGTTCGCGCTGTATCATCAGGCGGGCGCCAATTGGTTGCACCTGGTGGATCTGACTGGGGCTAAAGATACCTCAGCGCGTCAGCTTGATCTGATCGCCAAGCTGCTGGCCAGTACTCCGGCCAATATTCAGATTGGTGGTGGTGTCCGCACCGAACAGGATGTAATTGATCTTCTGGAAGCTGGCGCACAGCGTGTGGTCGTCGGCTCAACGGCGGTGAAACAACCCGCTCTAGTGAAAGGATGGATGGAAAAATACGGCGCAGAGAAAATTGTGCTGGCGTTGGACATCAATATCGACCAGGACGGCACGCGAAAGGTCGCGATCTCGGGCTGGCAGGAAGACAGCGGCGTGACGATCGAAGCCCTGCTGGACGATTATCTGACTGTCGGGCTGAAACACGTGTTGTGTACTGACATTTCCCGCGACGGTACGCTGGCAGGATCCAATGTCGAACTGTACGTGGATCTGTGCCAACAATATCCTCAGGTGCAATTCCAGTCGTCGGGCGGCATCGGTTCGCTGGCGGATATTGAAGCGCTTAAAGGCAGTGGTGTGGCAGGTGTCATTGTTGGCCGGGCGCTGTTGGATGGCAAATTCACCGCAGAGGAGGCATTTGCATGTTGGCAAAACGCATAATTCCGTGTCTGGACGTTCGCGATGGTCAGGTGGTGAAAGGCGTTCAGTTCCGCAATCACGAAATCATCGGTGACATCGTCCCGTTGGCCCAGCGCTATGCTGAAGAAGGCGCAGATGAACTGGTGTTTTACGACATTACCGCATCGAGTGATGGTCGCGTGGTCGATAAGAGCTGGGTTTCCCGGGTTGCTGAGGTGATTGATATTCCGTTTTGCGTCGCGGGTGGCATCAAATCCGCTCAGGATGCGGCGCGTATTCTGGAGTTTGGTGCCGACAAAGTCTCCATCAACTCACCAGCACTGGCAAACCCGCAGCTAATTACTGAACTGGCGGATAAGTTTGGCGTGCAGTGTATTGTGGTGGGCATTGATTCCTATTACGACAAAGACACGGGCAAATATCAGGTCTACCAGTTCACCGGTGACGAAGCGCGCACTAAGGCCACACAATGGGAAACGCGCGATTGGGTGCAGGAAGTGCAACACCGCGGCGCAGGCGAAATTGTGCTGAACATGATGAACCAGGATGGCGTGCGCAATGGCTATGACATCGCGCAGCTAAATATGGTGCGTGAGGTGTGTCATGTACCTTTGATCGCATCGGGGGGGGCTGGCGCCATGGAGCACTTTGCTGAGGCTTACCAAAAAGCCAATGTGGACGGGGCACTGGCCGCTTCGGTCTTCCATAAACAGGTCATCAATATTGGTGAGCTGAAACAGTACTTGAAACAACAAGGAATCGAGGTGCGACTATGAGTTTTGAAGCCGCAGAAATAAGCGCACTGTCTGAGCGTATTGACTGGGAAAAAATCGACGGTTTGATTCCAGCAATAGTACAAGACTTTCAGTCCAGCCAAGTGCTGATGATGGGCTACATGAACCAAGAGGCGTTAAACAAAACTGGTGATACCGGTCAAGTAACGTTTTTCTCACGGACCAAGGGGCGGTTGTGGACCAAAGGCGAAACGTCCGGCAACCTTCTTCGTCTGCAAAACATTGCGCTAGATTGTGACAACGATACCTTGTTGGTCAAAGTGAATCCCATTGGTCCCACTTGCCACACCGGTACGACAACATGCTGGGATGGCGATGTACAAGAGGAGTCACAAATGGTGTGGCTTCATCAACTTGAGCAGTTACTGGCTGCCCGCAAGAGTGCCGACCCGGACTCTTCTTATACCGCCAGTCTTTACGCCCGTGGTACCAAGCGTATTTCGCAAAAAGTGGGCGAAGAGGGCGTTGAAGTCGCGCTTGCGGCGACGTCGGGTGATAAGGCGGAGCTAGTGTGTGAATCCGCGGATCTGATCTATCACTTGCTGGTGCTGCTGCAGGATCAGGGGCTGTCGCTCAATGATGTGATCAACAAACTCAAAGAGCGTCACAAGTAGCGCTGCGCTTTATGATATAGTTTTCTCAGGCCGTAAGAATTTGGCTCTTACGGCCTTTTTTGTTGTACTTTGTTCAGCATACGATCTGGGTATGCTGACCCAAGAGAAATGAGGAATCCAATGGCTGGTCATAGTAAATGGGCGAACATTCGCCACCGAAAAGCGGCTCAAGACGCTAAACGCGGGAAGATCTTCACCAAACTGATTCGTGAAATTGTGGTGGCAGCGAAAGAAGGTGGTGGTGACGTGGAAAATAACCCGCGTCTGCGTGCGGCTATCGATAAAGCACTGTCCAATAATATGACCCGGGATACCATTAACCGAGCTGTGTCTCGCGGTGCCGGCGGGGAAGGGGACGACAACATGGAAACCGTGATCTACGAAGGCTACGGCCCGGGGGGGACGGCGGTCATGGTGGAATGTATGACGGACAATCGCAACCGAACGGTTTCTGGCGTACGTCACGCGTTTTCCAAAGCAGGCGGAAACCTGGGTACCGATGGCAGTGTAAATTACCTGTTTGATAAGAAAGGCGTGATTTCTTACGAGCCGGGATTGGATGAAGACGCGGTGATGGAAGTGGCGTTGGAAAGCGGTGCGGAAGACATCGAAACTGCTGATGACGGTGCGATTGATGTGTACACCACACCCGCAGAGTTTGGTGTGGTCAAAGATGCGCTGGATGCGGCGGGCTTTCTGGCGGCGAACGCGGAAGTGTCACTGGTTCCGTCAACCAAAGCGGACCTGGATGCTGACACCGCGCCTAAGCTACTGCGTTTGATTGATGCACTGGAAGACTTGGATGACGTGCAGGAAGTCTATCACAACGGCGATATTTCCGATGAGGTAGCCGCCGCGCTCTGAGCCATCAGAATATGCAGCACTAACAGGTACGCATTGCGTACCTGTTTTAGTTTCAGTCTGTGTCAGTTGATAGGAAATCAATCATGCTGCTGGTGAAGTAAGCGTTTGAACCTGCAAATGATCTGTTTGCACGCACAATTTGGTATGCTTATCGGTATGACCTGTTCGCGCTGAACAGGCTGCCAATAATACGCAGTGCGCCCGAGAGTGGGCAGAGGAAGTGAGTATGTCCATCATCTTGGGTATCGACCCGGGCTCCCGAATTACCGGATACGGCGTGATCCGTCAGAACGGTCGCCATCTTCAGTATCTCGGTAGCGGTTGTATCCGCATGTCGGAGAAAGAGCTGCCGGGGCGTCTGCGTCAGATCTACGCAGGGGTAACCGAGATCATTACGCAGTTTCAGCCGGATGTCTTTGCCATCGAACAGGTTTTCATGGCAAAAAATGCCGATTCGGCGTTAAAGCTGGGGCAAGCCAGAGGCAGCGCGATTGTGGCGGCGGTGAATGCGGACCTGCCAGTTTTCGAATACGCAGCGAGGCTGATTAAGCAGGCGGTTGTGGGGACGGGTGGTGCAGATAAAACGCAGGTTCAGCACATGGTTCAGCACATGTTGAAACTGCCTGCAAAACCTCAGGCGGATGCGGCGGATGCACTGGGCGTGGCGATTTGTCATGCTAACACCAATAAAACGCTGGTGGCGATGGCGGGCAAAGCAACCAGCGCTCGCCGTGGCCGGTATCGCTAACCGGGAAAGTGAGAGCTGACAAGCAGTTATCGACGCCTTTGTTGTTATCATTTTGTTAAATAACTAAAGTGGTAGGAGGTCTAATCAGAACTTTGTATCACTATGACAATCAACCCGCTATCCTGGTGGTGTGCTTTCTGCCAGCCAGCAGACCCTCAATGGGATAACCAGACAGCACGTCAGGCTGACATCATCAGCCTGTTTACCTTTATTGCTTTTCTTGTGGGCGTATACAGCCTGTTGAAATGGTCGCGCCACCAACACGAAGCGCTGATCATCACGTCCATTCTACTCATCCTGCTCGAACTCGCCTCTGCGATGTTGCTGCGTGTCACGCGACGGGCGGGCTTGGCGCTGAACATCGGGTTTGTTGGCATGACACTGCATGCCCTCAATATCATTTATCAAAGTGGCGGCATCGTGGATTCGACTCAGACCTATTGGGTGCCGCTGCTCATCGTGGCATTTTTCCTTTCCGGCACGCGTACGGTGGCGATTGTCTGGAGCCTTGGTGTGACTGTGATCGCCGCAGCCATGACGGCGGCGCGGCAACAAGGGTATGAGTTTCCTCAACTGCTCTTGAGCCCATCGGCCCAGGCGGTGGAAACTTGGTCTGGTGTGATGTTACCTCTGGTTGTCATTGCGGTGGCTCAGGCTTTTACGGCCCGCCAGCGCGAGCGTGCGATTTACCAAGCGGAAAGTGCCTTAGCCAGCAGTGAACAGGCAATGGAGAATGTGGTCGCCGGAGAAAAGAAAATGGCGCACATGCTTCATCAGGCCACCGACAATGCCGCACAGTTGCGAAATGTGTCGGGCCAACTGGAGTTTCAGGCGGCGGAATTAGACCAACAAGTGACTCAACTCAATCAGAACTGTGAATCGCAGGCGAGTGCGGCAGAACAGATGAGCCAGCAGGTGCATCTGCTCTCTGAAACAGTGGGGGAGTCATCGCGTTTTGTTCAGGCGCTGAAGCGGCAAAGTGAGCAGGTGGGCCAACAGGCCGGTAAAAGCAGCCAACTGCTTGATGCCTCCACCGCGGCAATGGACAAGATCATGACCAGCCACCAGGACATCATGAAAGTGGCCGACTTAATTACTTCAGTGGCGGAGCAGACCAACTTGCTGGCATTGAATGCGGCGATCGAAGCGGCGCGGGCAGGAGAGCAGGGGCGAGGGTTTGCTGTGGTGGCGGAGCAGGTGCGTGAGTTGTCGGCGAAAAGCAGTCAGTCAGCGATTGAGATCCGTCAGTTGCTCGACAGTAGTGAGCAGGATGTCGAACAAGGACAAAAAGTGATGCAGGCCAGTGCCGGACAGATGAACGCGATCATTACTCAGGTAACAGGCATTTCGGGTGAGGTCGAACAATTGGTGACGGTGATGGGGCAACAGATGAGTTCACTCCAGGAACTCGATCTGGCCAGCAGTGACGTTGCTCGTGGGGTCAACGACACCAAAAGCGTGGCAACGGTTGTGGCCAGACAAGGGGAGAAACTGCATCAACAAGTGGATGATGTTCGCCGCCTGACGCACAATTTGGATCGAGTGGTATCACAGGCCTGAAGCGACGACAAATCTGCACAAAGAACTGGATGTGTATCCAGTTCTTTATTATCCTGTCTCAAATTTCCTTCCAACAAGAGAACACAACGTGATTGGACGTCTTCGAGGCACATTGATCGAAAAACAACCCCCGGAACTGCTGATAGAAGTGAATGGCGTCGGCTATGAAGTACAAATGCCGATGAGCTGCTTTTACGAGCTGCCGAATACCGGAGAAGAAGCCGTCATCTACACTCATTTTGTTGTCCGTGAAGACGCTCAGTTGTTGTATGGTTTTAACACCGTGAAAGAGCGCGCACTGTTTCGTGAAGTCATCAAAGCCAACGGTGTTGGTCCGAAACTGGGGCTGGGCATTTTGTCCGGTATGACCGCCAGCCAGTTTGTGGCCTGTGTCGAGCGTGAAGATATTTCCACCTTGGTGAAATTACCCGGTGTGGGTAAGAAGACTGCCGAGCGATTGGTGGTGGAAATGAAAGACCGTCTGAAAGGATGGGGGGCTGGCGATCTGTTTACCCCGGCAACGGATGCGGCGCCAGTCGATTCTGCGCCAGTGTCTGAGCAACAAGAAGCGGAAGAAGAAGCCATCAGCGCACTGCTGGCGCTGGGTTACAAACCGACTCAGGCGTCCAAAGTGGTGGCTCAGATTGCCCAGCCAGGGATGAGCAGCGAAGCGCTGATCCGCGACGCCCTCAAGTCGATGGTTTAAGTGGATAAGTCAGGAGGCCCGTTATGATTGAAGCTGATCGCCTGATTGCCCCGGAAAATCCGGCATTTAAAGACGAAGACGTGATCGACCGAGCGATTCGACCGAAAAAGCTGGAAGACTACCAGGGGCAAGATCACGTCCGCGACCAGATGGAAATTTTCATCAAAGCCGCGCAGCTGCGTGAGGAAGCGCTTGACCACCTGTTGATATTTGGTCCGCCGGGCCTAGGTAAAACCACGTTGGCCAATATTGTTGCTAACGAAATGGGGGTGAATATCCGTACCACCTCGGGGCCAGTATTGGAAAAAGCCGGTGATCTGGCTGCGCTTTTGACCAACCTCGAAGAAAATGACGTTCTGTTCATCGATGAAATTCATCGTCTTAGTCCGATGGTTGAAGAAGTGCTGTATCCGGCGATGGAAGATTACCAACTGGACATCATGATCGGGGAAGGCCCGGCCGCGCGTTCAATCAAAATTGATCTGCCGCCGTTCACCCTGATTGGGGCGACGACCAGAGCGGGATCGCTGACATCACCGCTGCGAGACCGTTTTGGCATTACGCAGCGTCTTGAGTATTACAAAATCCCCGACTTGCAGCATATTGTGCAGCGCAGTGCCGAGTGTTTGAGCCTGTCGATTGACCCGGAAGGGGCACTGGAGGTGGCGCGTCGTGCCCGTGGTACGCCACGTATCGCCAACCGCTTACTGCGCCGTGTCCGTGATTACGCGGAAGTGAAAGGCAATGGCCATATTTGTCCCGATATCGCCGACAAAGCGCTGAACATGCTGGATGTTGACCATCAGGGTTTTGACTACATGGACCGCAAGTTGCTGTTGGCCATCATGGAGAAATTTGGTGGCGGACCGGTGGGCATCGACAACATGGCTGCCGCCATAGGTGAAGAGCGTGACACGATAGAAGACGTACTCGAACCGTATCTGATCCAGCAGGGTTACCTGCAGCGCACGCCAAGAGGGCGAATCGCTACCGACAGGGCTTACCTCCACTTCGGAATTGAAAAATAAGTTTACCAAGCCGAACTTCACAGTTCGGCTTTTTATTTAGTGTGACCAAGCTCACTAAACCGCAAACTCGTATAACCCTTAGGGCGTAATGATCTATGGTGGGTTGTTATGGAGATGTTTATCAACAATTCCGATAACTTGCTGTGGATCACTGAAATGCAACATCAAAATTCAAATTGGCTTGATTGAAATCAATTTGTCTGTTTTTTAGTCAAAAATGAGAGCGAAAACTTGACCTAAATCAAAGCGTTTTTCGCCCATAAACCTTTTGAAACAAGTTGTTTTTAGCAGTAAT
>NZ_WXWP01000323.1:0-12455 GCF_009904765.1 Vibrio sp. V39_P1S14PM300 | reverse complement strand
AGCTTTCATCAATGCGTATCAGTATCGCCCGCTGGATTTGTATCACGATGATTTCTACGCCAAACGCGAACAACAAATTGAAGCCGTCTTTTCACAAGTCGAGTCGCAAGGGCTCAACTGGATAAATGAGGTATATCAGGCCAAATTTGGTATCAACAACCCTTTTGTACACTGGAATAGTCTGACATCACAGTTGTTGCAAGAAGCAATCGAAGCCATACCGAGCGAAACCGTGAGCGCCCTTTTTCGAATCCAACTCAGTGATCTGAAACTCTATCGCAATGGCATGCCAGATCTCATTGCTTTCAAAGATGGCCACTACCGCTGGATCGAGGTCAAAGGCCCTGGGGATAAACTTCAGGATAATCAGTGGCGCTGGATTAAGCACTACCAGGCGCTCAATATTCCCTTCAGCGTCTGTTACGTCAATCACTAAAAAGCGGAGCTTACTTATGCTCCGCTTTTCGTTACAGCAAACCGGTGATCGCCACCCCGACACCTACACGTTGCTGGTTTTGGTCATAATCGATCAAACTTGCGCCGTAACCGGTCGAATATTGCGCATAGCCGCGGACTTTACCCCAAATGGGAAACGTTACACCCAGTTGTGCGAAACCTTTGTGCGTCGCAAAGTTTTCACGACCGAGGAAAGTGAACTCATATTCATCCCACTTGTAAGCACTGGTGAGTTCAAAATGCCCCATATAATCTTCGATATCCGGGTTATCGTCACCATCCGGATCATCCGGTGAATCTTTACTGTCTTCAGGTATCCGCCACCAAGGCTGTAACGCAATCGCAAAATTATCTTTTGAGAAAGTCAGGTTCGTATAGATACGGTTCCAACTGCGCGACAGATCCTGGCGCTGGCCATTGGATTCATGCTCAATACCAAAGCCTAGCCAGGTTTTGCCCCCCATCGGCGACCAGGCTGTCGGGGTGAAGTAAAACAGTTCCGGGCGATAATTGGTTTCACGAAACGGGCGTGAAATATCCTGTGCATAGACCTGCCAGAAAGACTTTAAGGTCATACCAAAGAACAAACCATCGCCGTCGAATAACAGATCTTCATAGTTCAATGGCACCTTGAAGCTGATCTGAAATTCCGCTTCAGCATGACGTAAATCATCTGCCCAGTCGGTTTCGGCATAGGCATCTTTATTGATTCGGTCACTGTAGGTCACAGGCAGAATGTAGTTCATTCTGTGTGCTGTCATCACAAACGGTTCAAACGCTGTTTTACGCTCAGACTCAACGCGCTTGGTGACCACACTCTCCTGCTCTTCCTCTTGCAACGGTGCTTCGGCTTCAGGTTCAGGTTGCACGTCCACCACTTGCTGCAGTTGGCATTGATTGCGTACATCCTCAATTTTAGTGCTGCCGTCTTTGGTTTTTAATGCATCCAGTAAACAGAGGTCATAAGCACTCATCGCTTCAGCTCCTGCCATAGGCGAGGCTAGCAGGCCTAGCATCATCACGCCCGGAATTTTCACTTCCATCGGAAATCCTTATTCGGCTAAACAGGTTAAACGCGCTCAATTCTAATAGAAAACAGCGTTCATGATAGTTACAAAGATGTAAAAGTCGTGTCAATATCAGTTATCGGACACAGTTTGCTTATCATTTAACCGAATCTCTGTAAATTTCTGACGTTAGATCTGCATCCGATATAACGTATACTTACCCCTCACACTCAGAAATTGGTAAGCGAATGAAATATCGTCACATTTTGATTGCTCTTCTGGTCGTCGTTTTTTCCGGATGTGCGACATACGCTGGCTTTAACTATGATCAGCTGTTTGGTGAATCGACGGTGCGCGAACGCACAGCACCGCAACACTCAGTTCAGGTCGATTACTTTCTCAACGAAGTAAAACCGGTTATAGATAATCGCTGCGTTGTTTGTCACGCCTGTTACGATGCCCCTTGTCAGTTAAAGATGTCATCGGTGGAGGGCATTGACCGTGGCGGCAGCAAAGAGCAGGTTTATCAGGGCACTCGCCTGATCGCTTCGAAACCGACCCGGCTGTTTGAAGATGCTCAAACGACACAAGAATGGCGTGACTTCGGCTTTCATCCTGTGCTCAATGAACGCGACCAAACCACGGAAGCCAACCTTCAGGCCGGGCTCATTGCCCGCCTGTTAATGCAAAAGAAAAATCATCCCCTGCCAGCACAAACTCAGTTAGAGGGATTCGATTTTTCTATTGACCGCGATCAGATCTGCCCCACGATTGAAGAATACGAGCAGTATCAGAACGATTATCCGACCTGGGGAATGCCTTATGGCATGCCAAACCTCACCGACGCAGAATACGCGACATTGATGACCTGGCTGCAAAATGGAGCAGTAATGAATCAGCCGTTGCCCTTGAATGACGCTGAATCAAGTCTGGTTGAGCAGTACGAAGCCTTGTTCAACAAAAGCTCGCGTAAAAACCAATTGGCAGCACGTTATATCTACGAACACCTATTTTTGTCACACCTCTACTTTTCACAACTTGAAGGTGAGCCTCGCTTTTTCAGTCTGGTGCGCTCGGCGACTCCACCAGGTGAGCCAGTACAACGCATAGCAACACGCCGCCCCTACGATGATCCAGGTGTCGAGCGAGTGTATTACCGCCTTATCCCAGTACAAAGTACGATCGTTGATAAAACCCACATGCCTTACGCTCTGAACAATAAACGTATTCAGGACTGGAAGCGCTGGTTTATCGATGCGGATTATCAGGTTGCAACCCTGCCGAGTTATCAGCCGGAAGTCGCCGCGAATCCGATGACTGCATTTATCGATCTGCCGGTCAAAGCACGCTTTAAGTTCATGCTTGATAATGCTCAGAACACCATCATGGCCTACATCAAAGGGCCAGTATGCCGGGGACAACTGGCACTGAACGTTATTAACGATCGCTTTTGGGTGTTCTTCCTCGATCCGGACAAAGCCGACATGCCGGAGGTTAATAACTTCTACCGTTCTCAGGCTGACAACCTCAAGCTTCCGGGCGAGCTCGAAAGCAATACGCTTCCGGTCGTAAACTGGGTGAAGTTCTCACGCCAGCAAGCACGTTATCTGGAAGCCAAATCGGAATTCATCAATAAAACGTTCAAAAATGGTGAGCATCTCAATACCGACCTGATCTGGACCGGTAATGACACCAACCCGAACGCTGCTTTGACGGTGTTCCGCCATTTTGATAGTGCTTCGGTGGTGCAAGGCCTGGTTGGCGAGCCACCTAAAACCGCTTGGGTGCTGGATTACGCGTTGCTTGAGCGTATCCATTACCTTCTTGTGGCGGGTTTTGACGTCTACGGCAACTTTGGCCACCAACTGATGACCCGCATGTTCATGGACTTTCTGCGCCTTGAAGGCGAAAGCAACTTCGTTGCACTGCTGCCACGAAATGTACGTCATGAAGAACAAGCCAACTGGTATCAGGACAAGAGCCCCGAACTGAAAGACTTCCTGTTGCGAAATGTTAAGCCGTTCGATCAGCCTTCACACGTCCCCTATCAGACGACACAATACAAGAAGGAGTTGTATGATATCCTCAAAACGAAGCTTTCCCCCGTTCTGAGCAATCGCTACAAGATCGAGCAAACAGGTCTCAACGAGGAAAACGAAACATTACTGCGCTCTGTCGGGAACATTCGTGGTGAAGGGCTGATGTATGTGCCACAAATCGTGATGCTGATGATCGAAACTCAACAAGGCCAGGATCAATTGTTCACGTTGATACACAACAATGCCCACACCAATATCTCAAGTTTGTTTGACGAAGATAATAACCGTGACCCGAAAAATGATGATCTCACTTTAGTCCGTGGAGTGATCGGCAGCTATCCCGCTGCGTATCTATCTGTCAAAGAAAATCAGGTTCCCCAGTTGGTGGATATGCTGAAAAATATTCAGTCTGAGCAAGACTACGTTAAGTTGTTGGATACATTTGCGATTCGTCGAAGCTCACCTGAATTCTGGCCATTCAGCGATCGTGTTCACACTTGGTATAAGGCAAATCAGCCTATCGAATCTGGTTTACTTGACTACAATAGATTTGAGAATAGGTAGAAACGTACAACCAAGTGAACAGTGGACACTAGGAGGTGCAAGATGAGGATTCGAGATCGTATTGAAGCACTCGAGCAACAAATCTACGTCGCCTGTTCAGAAGGTGACTTTGATACCGTGAACATGCTCGAGAACCAGCTCGAAGCGCTCAGAGGCAAAGTTGAACATCCGTTCGACGACGACCCTTACGCACTCGAGGGCAAAACCTTTCTTGACGACGAGTGGTAAGCCGTTCATGGGTCCTGACTAAAAGCCATTCACCTCCTTCGGGAGGTGAATGTTTTTGTGACCAAAACTACTCACTTCTCACCAAAGCAAATTCCACAGCTATTTCGCCGTCTTTCCGCTACAATTCACTCTGCTAATTTTTTCGCTTTACCAAGTTATCGGTACCGATATCATTGCAACACAACCGTTTGCCTCACTTCTTATTATGCCATTAAGAGGGCTTTATGCTGCCGGACATAGAGATCTGTCGCTCTGCCGAGCTACAACCCATTGATACCATTGCCGCGAAAGCCGGCTTAACTACCGATGAATACCAGTCTCTGGGGAAGTATAAAGCCAAAGTCTCCCTTGTCAGTCTCAAGCGACTGCAAAACAACTCTCCTGGCAAACTGATATTGGTCACGGCCATTACACCTACCCCGCTTGGAGAGGGTAAAACCGTTACCACTATTGGTCTGGCACAAGGAGTGGCGAAATTGAACCGTTCAGTGATGGCTTGTATTCGACAACCCTCTATGGGGCCTGTATTTGGCGTGAAAGGCGGCGCTGCCGGCGGGGGTTATTCTCAGGTCGCGCCAATGGAAGAACTCAACCTGCACCTGACCGGCGATATTCACGCCGTGACCGTTGCGCACAATCTGGCGTCGGCGGCGATTGATGCACGAATTTTTCATGAGCAACGTGAGGGGTATGACGCGTTTGAGGCCCGGACTGGATTACGTGCTTTGCGTATCGATCCGGATCAGGTCGTGTGGAAACGGGTCATGGATCACAATGATCGCGCGCTCAGAATGGTTACCGTCGGACGCAATGAACCAGGCAAGCACGTCAATGGGTTTGAACGCGATGACGGTTTCGATATTTCAGCCGCCTCTGAGCTGATGGCAATTCTGGCACTGGCGGCCAATTTAAGCGATTTGCGTCAACGCATTGGCCGCATCGTGCTCGCCTATGATCTGGATGGTCAACCAGTCACCACTGAAGACCTTCAGGTTGCCGGTGCCATGGCGGTGACGATGAAAGATGCGATTGAACCCACACTCATGCAAACCTTGGAAGGTGTGCCTACTCTGGTTCATGCTGGTCCTTTCGCCAATATTGCGCACGGAAACTCTTCCATCATTGCCGATGACATCGCTACCCGGCTGGCAGAATTTACTGTCACCGAAGGTGGCTTTGGTTCAGACATGGGGTTTGAGAAGGCATGCAACATCAAAGCACAAGTTTCCGGTAAAGCGCCAGACTGCGCGGTAATTGTCGCCACGTTACGTGGCCTAAAAGCCAATTCAGGACATTATGATTTGCGTCCAGGACAAGCGATTCCCGATCGCCTGTTTGATGAAGACAGCGCCGCCCTCCAAGCTGGCTTTGAGAACTTGAAATGGCACATTAATAACGTTAACAAATATGGCATTCCCGCTGTCGTTGCCATTAACCGGTTCCCACAAGACTCGGAGTCCGAACTGAGGCTACTGGCTGAGTGGGTCGAAGCTTTGCCGAATAACGTTCAGGTAGCCGTGAGTGAAGGCTTTACACAGGGAGGTAATGGAACCCGCGAACTGGCAGAGAAAGTTCTTCATCAATGCGCGCATCCTGGCGAGTTTTCACCACTCTATCGCATGTCAGATTGCCTGGAAGCGAAACTGATGGCGGTAGCAGAGGTCGGGTATGGCGCCCGTCACGTCGACTTAAGTGAGCGTGCTCAGCAACAACTAGACCGCTATAAACAACTAGGGTACGACCACCTTGCTGTGTGTATGGCCAAAACGCCTCTGTCTATTACTACCGACAGCAGCATCAAAGGCGCTCCGCATGGCTTTGATGTCCCGGTCAGGGAGCTCAAATTGTGTGCCGGCGCAGGGTTCATCTACGCACTGTGCGGCAACGTTATGACCATGCCAGGCCTACCAGATAAACCCGCGTTCATGCAGCTTGATCTGGATGGCAACGGCAATATTATCGGTTTGAACTAATTTCATATTCACAACTCAACAGGCGGGGCTCTCCCGCCTTTTTGATCTTCCCAGCTCGGAATGCCATACCTAATTTCATTGGTTGTGTAAGTTTTTCAGCATTGTGCCGTTCTACTTATTCATATCAAGCAACCCATTGAACGAGGTTAGTATGAAAGTAAAGTCAAAGTTTTTGTTAGGGATAGGAGCAACACTGCTAGTGATTGCTTCACTGTTGACTCACGCCGATGACAAAGCCTCAACCGCGAAAAGTCCTTCTGTTCAGTATGAAATCGCCACCCTTGCCGGTGGATGTTTTTGGTGTACAGAGTCGGATCTGGAAAAACTCAACGGTGTGGTCGATGTGGTGTCAGGTTATTCAGGGGGCGATGTCGACAACCCAACATATAAACAGGTCTCTTCCGGTAAAACCGGGCACATCGAAACCGTGAATGTAACTTACGACCCTAAGGTCGTGAGCTATGAACGTGTATTGGATGAGTTTTTCCGTCACATCGATCCAACCGATGACAAAGGATCTTTTGTTGATCGTGGTCCTCAATACCGGCCAGCTATTTTCTACCGCAGCGAAGAGCAAAAACAGATTGCTCAACGTTTCATGCAGGAGATAGAACAATTAGGCGTGTTTAAAAAGCCGCTCAAAACAGAACTTATCTCGTTTACTAAATTCTGGCCAGCTGAGGATTATCATCAGGATTACTACAAACGGAATAAAATTCGTTACAACTACTACCGCTATGCGTCTGGTCGTGACCAGTATCTGGATGAGATCTTTGGTGATGACCGTAACGACCATCCGGTAACCCTGCGGGAAATGATCGACGAGAAAAAAAATCAACCGGCAGTGCGGACCTACAGCAAACCGTCAGACAAAGCGATTCGTGAGCAACTGACTGATCTGCAATACTACGTGACACAAGAAGATGGCACAGAGCGCGCGTTTCAAAATGAGTATTGGGACAACAAACAAGATGGCATTTACGTGGACGTCGTGACCGGAGAACCGCTGTTTTCTTCCAAAGACAAGTACAAATCCGGCACAGGCTGGCCAAGTTTCTCTAAACCGATAAACGAGGCTTACATTCAGTTGAAAACGGATTACAAACTGCTCTATCCACGAACCGAGGTTCGCAGCCGGTTTGGTGATTCTCATTTAGGGCACGTGTTTGATGACGGCCCTGCCCCCACAGGCCTACGCTACTGCATGAACTCTGCCGCCATGCGATTCATACCAAAAGAGCAGATGGAAAAAGAAGGCTACGGAGACTACTTATATCTCTTCGAGAGTTAACGGCTCACACCGGTTGAGCTAATACAAAAAGCCTGTCGCTGAGACAGGCTTTTCTTTGCCGCGTGTCAATTATTTCATGATGCGGGCTTTGAACTGACGGCCTTTCATCCGCCCTTCCTGCAACTGTTTCAACGCACGCTTGGCGACCGTTTTGTCCACAGCGACATAAGACACCATCGGCATAATGTTGATCTTGCCAATCAATTTCCCTTCAATTCCCGCTTCTTTGGTCAGTGCGCCCAGAATGTCCCCTGCACGTACTTTAGCTTTTTTACCCCCCAGGATCTGGATGGTACTCATCGGCGCGTAGAATGGACGTTCAACCGGTTTTTCCGGTAGCACAGCGGCACGGATATCCATGTCCATATATTCTTCAATCCGTGCAACACGATACGCTTCTTTTTCGTTGTAGAAACTGAATGCCTTACCTTTCGCACCGGCCCGTCCGGTACGGCCAATCCGGTGCACGTGCACTTCAGGATCGCGCGACAGTTCGAAGTTAAACACGGCATCCAGGTTATCAACGTCAAGGCCACGTGCTGCCACATCCGTCGCAACCAGAATCGAGATACTCTTGTTCGCAAACATGGTCAGTGCCTGATCACGCTCGCGCTGCTCCATATCGCCATGCAGTTCAACCACACTAAAACCGCGATGAGACAGTTCGTCGGTCACATCCATGACCTCTTTCTTGGTGTTACAAAACACCACTGACGACTCGGGTTTGTGGTGCAACAGTAGTGCTTCCAACGCATCATCACGCGCCTGCTCGCTCTCCATTGAGAAAAACTGTTGATGAATCGTCTGTGTATCGTGGGTCGACGCAACTTTCATCAACTCCGGGTTTTGCATAATGCGTCCGGCAATGGATTCAATCTGAGGCGGGAATGTCGCACTGAACAGCAAGGTCTGACGTTGTACTGGTGCAGCGTCAATCACTGCGTCCAGCGCTTCCTGAAAGCCCATTTCCAACATGCGGTCGGCTTCATCCAGCACCAACGTATTCAGCTCATCCAGATTAATTCGTCCTTTTTCGAGATGATCAAGAATGCGACCCGGAGTCCCCACAAGAATATGAGCGCCATGCTCTAATGAGCCGATCTGCGGCCCCATCGGCATACCACCACACAAGGTCAGCACTTTGATGTTGTGAATGCCACGCGCCAGAGTTCGGATCTCTTTGGCAACCTGATCCGCCAGCTCACGCGTCGGACACAGTACCAGTGACTGCACGCGAAAACGCTTCGCGTTCAAATTACTTAGCACGCCCAGTGCAAACGTCGCCGTTTTACCTGAGCCGGTCTTTCCCTGACCAATCACATCTTTTCCTTGCAGAATCGCCGGCAGGCTCTGCTGTTGAATCGCGGTCATGGCGGTATAGCCGAGCGAATCCAGCGTCGTCAATAGTCCGGGCTTTAGCGGGAGTGTGTTAAACGGAACAGTCACAGTCGTGTCCTTAATCAGGGAAAAAGTAAAGGGGCGTATTATGCCGATTTGCTGGCAAGATGAAAGAAAAACCGCCTCGTTAATGAGGCGGTTTGTTCGGAATTTTATGTTTAGCGTAAACCGTGCAAGAACTCATGTCGCGTGGCAGGGTTGGATTTGAATATTCCACCCAGTGCTGTTGTCGTGGTCTCACTGGTTGCGTCCATTACGCCGCGTGACTTCACACAGTAATGAGTTGCATCGATAGTGACCGCCACATCGTCAGACTCCAGTAATGTTTGCAGTGCCACCAGAATCTGTTGCGTCATACGCTCTTGCACCTGAGGGCGCTGAGCAAAGAAACGGACAATACGGTTGATCTTCGATAAACCAATGATCTTGCCACGCGGAATGTACGCCACAGCTGCTTTTCCATCGATAGTCACTAGGTGATGCTCACACGTACTGGTCACCGTGATGTCTTTGACTCGCACCATCTCGCTCACGTTCATCTTGTTTTCGATGACTGTGATCTTCGGAAAGTTTTGGTAATCCAAACCAGAGAAGATCTCATCCACGTACATTTTGGCGATACGGTGAGGGGTTTCTTCCAGGCTATCATCAGTCAGATCCAACGCCAGAAGGTTCAGGATTTCGCGCATGTGATGCTCGATTTTTTCCTTTTTCTCTTCCCGGCTGATCGAATTAGGACGCATAGGCGTTTCTAAGCCACGACGTTCTAGCGCTTCTTTAACTAACTTCGCTGACTCGCTGAGACCTGACATTCAACTTCCTCTTTGATTACCCCTTTCGGATGGCTGACAAGGATACTCGTATTTTTTAATAATTACACCCATATTTTAAAGGGGGACATTCTTTATCTCTTTGGTTCTGTGATAAAGTTGAACCCGAATGAAAAGACAATAGGACGGACTCATGGGCTGTTGTGACGCTCCTGGCTTAATGCCGATCGAAGAAGCAATGGAAAAGATGCTCTCTCGCATCAAACCGATTCAAACCACCTTACACCTCCCCCTCGCGCAAGCACTGGGTTATGTGCTCGCCGAAGACATTCTTTCTCCGATACACGTACCGCCTTTTGATAATTCCGCGATGGACGGCTACGCGATTCGAATCGCGGACCTCAAGAACAACGACACCTTGCCATTGGCAGGAAAATCTTTCGCTGGTCAACCGTTTGAAGGTGAATGGCCGCAAAATACCTGCGTGCGCATCATGACAGGCGCCAAGATTCCATCAGGTTGTGACGCCGTCATCATGCAAGAAAACACCGAAGCAACCGAGAACGGCATTCGCTTTATGCAAGTCGACGTTCAATCACAAGCAAACATTCGCCCCACCGGGGACGATATTCGCCAAGGCGATATCGTGCTGGCTCAAGGTGCCCGCCTGACTCCGCGCGACATCCCGATGATCGCGTCTCTTGGTGTCAGTAAAGTCACGGTATACCGCAAACCCAAAGTGGCGTTTTTCTCAACCGGTGACGAACTGAAACCACTGGGCGAAACACTGGAGTCTGGCCAGATTTACGACAGCAACCGTTACGGCATTAAACCTTTGATCGAGAATTTCGGATGCGAAGCGGTCGATCTCGGTATTATTCCTGACTGTCCAGAAACACTCAAAGCGACTTTTGAAAAGGCTCAGTCTCTGGCGGATGTGGTTGTTACCAGCGGCGGTGTCAGCGTTGGCGAAGCGGATTACACCAAAGATATTCTGGAGCAACTGGGGGAAATTGGTTTCTGGAAGCTGGCTATCAAGCCAGGCAAGCCGTTCGCGTTTGGCAAACTCAGTACCGCCTGGTTCTGTGGCCTGCCGGGAAATCCGGTGTCTGCGATGCTGACCATGTATGTATTGGTTCAACCTCTTTTGGCCAAACTCGGGGGTCATACTCAGTGGCAGCCACCTCAATCCATTCCGGCCATCACCAAAACCACTTTTAAAAAAGCGCCAGGCCGCACCGATTATCAGCGTGGAGTTTACCGTCTGGAGAATGGACAGTTTGTTGTCGAAACAACAGGCAACCAAAGCTCTGGCGCATTCCGCTCAATGAGCCTGGCCAACTGTTTCGTCGTTTTGGAGCGTGAGCGTGGCCGCGTTGAAGCTGGTGAAGCCGTTCAGATCCAGTTGTTCAACTCGACCTTGTACTAGTGAGGAGCCGGATTTGGAGATTTTGTCCGATCAGGAAATGTTGCGCTACAACCGCCAAATCATACTGCGTCAGTTTGATTTCGACGGTCAGGAAACGCTGAAGCAGAGTTCAGTACTGGTTCTGGGGGCCGGCGGCCTCGGCTGCGCCGCCACTCAGTACCTGGCAACCGCGGGAACCGGGAAACTGACTCTCATTGATGACGACAAGGTAGAGTTGTCCAACCTGCAACGACAAGTCTTGCACAGTGATGGCGACATCGGTCGACTTAAAGTCGATTCTGCCGCAGAGTCTCTACGCATGCTCAACCCCCACCTTACCGTAAAGACCGTTGCACAACGTCTCGACGATAATGAACTGCGCGCTTTGATCGACCAACATGATTTAGTGCTTGACGCCAGTGACAACGTCACAACCCGTAACCAACTCAACCGCCTTTGTTATGTCAGTAAAACACCACTGGTATCCGGTGCCGCTATCCGCATGGAAGGCCAAGTCAGTGTGTTTACATTTCAGGATCAGGCACAGCCTTGCTATCAATGCCTGAGTGCCCTATTCGGTGATACGGCATTAACCTGCGTTGAAGCCGGAGTCATGGCACCTGTGGTAGGTATTGTTGGCGCGGTTCAGGCAATGGAAGCCATCAAAGTACTGTGCGGATACGGGAAACCACTCGAGGGCAAAATTTTAATCCTGGATGCGCTTTCGATGTCCTGGCGAGAAATGAAATTGATGAAAATGCCGGATTGCCCGATCTGCTCTCACTGAATCATAACCTGCGCGGATCTCGTTGTTCTTTGCCCCGGTCAATCCGGGGCTTTGTTTATCTGACTCTTATTACATATTTCTATCAATGATGATCGTTTAAAACGCGATATGCCCTACACTAGCTATATGAGAGTGACCTGATTTAGCGCCGCAGATAATCCGACACACTCAGGCCACCCGGGCTAAGTTGCCACCAGCCAGGGGGATGTATGGATAAACCAATTGTCTACTTAACTGCATTGATTCTCGCTGTTTTAATTCTGATTGTTGTGCTTTCACTTGATGACCAGCACCCAACACAAGTTTCCGCTCGAATACTGGAAACGTCACAAACTCAATCATTGGACGGGATACGGAAGTATCTCACCGTACAAATGGATAACCGTTCCCCTATCGTTCTGATCATTCCGCCCAGCAGCAATTGCGAAAGCGCATCCAGAGCAAAACTCGATAAGCTGACCGATCTGTCCGGAACAAACACAACATACCGATTTATTTCATGTCACTGATCGACTATCTTGTTGTTTCCACATA
>NZ_WXWP01000079.1:0-12473 GCF_009904765.1 Vibrio sp. V39_P1S14PM300 | reverse complement strand
GCTGTGATAGGATGACAAAATAACAACAAGGAGTGAGGCGGTATTGTGGGAAGCAACGTAAGACAACAGATTGAAACTCAGTTAGCACAGCGAATTCTGCTGATCGATGGTGGTATGGGCACCATGATCCAAGGGTACAAGCTGGAAGAGCAGGATTACCGGGGAGAGCGTTTTGCAGAGTGGCACAGTGATCTGAAAGGGAACAACGACCTGTTGGTGCTTACACAGCCTCAGTTAATTAAAGAAATTCACTCGGCTTATCTTGAAGCCGGAGCAGACATCCTCGAAACCAACACGTTTAATGCCACCACCATTGCTATGGCTGATTACGACATGCAGTCACTGAGCGAAGAGATCAACTTCGCGGCGGCTAAGCTGGCGCGTGAAGCGGCCGATGAGTGGACAGCGAAAACACCGGATAAGCCGCGTTTTGTCGCCGGGGTGCTGGGCCCAACTAACCGCACCTGTTCTATTTCGCCGGATGTGAATGATCCGGGCTATCGAAATGTCACCTTCGATCAGTTAGTGGCAGCCTACTCAGAGTCGACACGCGCCCTCATCAAAGGAGGGAGTGATCTGATCCTGATCGAAACCATCTTTGATACGCTCAACGCGAAAGCCTGTGCGTTCGCCGTAGAAAGCGTGTTCGACGAATTGGGGATGCAGTTGCCGGTGATGATTTCCGGCACCATCACTGATGCTTCCGGACGCACACTGTCAGGTCAGACAACCGAAGCCTTTTACAACGCGCTGCGTCATGTCCGTCCTATTTCGTTCGGCCTGAATTGTGCCCTTGGGCCGGATGAATTGCGCCAGTATGTTGAAGAACTGTCACGCATTTCTGAAAGTTACGTCTCTGCTCACCCGAACGCGGGGTTGCCGAATGCTTTCGGTGAGTACGATCTTTCGCCTGAAGACATGGCGCAGCACGTCCAGGAGTGGGCGCAGAGCGGTTTCCTTAACCTGATTGGGGGGTGTTGTGGTACCACGCCGGAGCATATCCGTCGTATGGCGAAGGCGGTCGAGGGCGTCACTCCGCGCGCGCTACCCGAACTGAACGTGGCGTGTCGTTTGTCAGGGCTAGAGCCACTGACGATTGAAAAAGAGACTTTATTTATCAACGTTGGTGAACGCACTAACGTGACGGGCTCAGCCCGCTTCAAGCGACTGATCAAAGAAGAGTTGTATGACGAAGCGCTAGACGTCGCCCGCCAGCAGGTTGAAAACGGTGCTCAAATCATTGACATCAACATGGACGAAGGAATGCTGGATGCTGAGGCTTGCATGGTCCGTTTCCTCAATTTGTGTGCTTCGGAGCCGGAAATCTCGAAAGTGCCGATCATGGTCGACTCTTCCAAATGGGAGGTGATTGAAGCGGGTCTGAAGTGTATTCAGGGCAAAGGGATTGTCAACTCCATCTCACTGAAGGAAGGCAAAGCGAAATTCGTTGAACAAGCGAAACTGATCCGCCGTTACGGGGCTGCCGTTATCGTGATGGCCTTCGATGAAGTGGGGCAAGCCGACACCCGAGAGCGCAAGCTGGAGATCTGTACCAATGCGTATCGGATCTTGGTCGATGAAGTTGGCTTCCCGCCAGAAGATATTATCTTTGACCCGAACATCTTTGCCATTGCAACGGGGATTGAAGAGCATAACAACTACGCGGTCGACTTTATTGAGGCAGTGGCCGATATCAAACGTGATTTGCCGTACGCGATGATTTCTGGCGGTGTGTCCAACGTTTCGTTTTCTTTCCGTGGTAATAACTATGTGCGCGAAGCGATTCACGCGGTGTTCCTCTACCACTGTTTTAAAAATGGTATGGACATGGGCATCGTGAATGCCGGCCAGCTAGAGATTTACGATAACGTTCCGGACAAGTTGCGTGAGGCGGTTGAAGATGTGGTTTTGAACCGACGTGACGATGGTACCGAACGCTTATTGGATATCGCCGCCGAATACGCTAACAAAGGTGTTGGTAAAGAGGAAGACGCTTCAGCGCTCGAATGGCGCAAATGGCCAGTGGAAAAACGTCTTGAACATGCGTTGGTTAAAGGGATTACCGAGTACATTGTCGACGATACTGAAGAAGCGCGTGTGAAGGCGACAAAACCGCTAGAGGTGATTGAAGGCCCATTGATGGATGGCATGAACGTGGTCGGTGATCTGTTTGGCGAAGGCAAAATGTTTCTGCCGCAGGTGGTGAAATCCGCGCGGGTAATGAAGCAGGCAGTGGCCCACCTTGAGCCGTTTATTAACGCCGAGAAGCAGGCCGGGTCTTCCAACGGTAAGATCCTGCTGGCCACGGTGAAGGGCGATGTTCACGACATCGGAAAAAACATCGTCGGCGTGGTTTTGCAGTGCAATAACTACGAGATCATTGATCTGGGGGTCATGGTGCCGTGTGAACAGATCCTCAAAGTCGCCCGTGAGGAGAACGTCGACATTATCGGGCTGTCCGGTCTGATCACGCCGTCATTGGATGAAATGGTTCACGTGGCTAAAGAGATGGAACGTCAGGGGTTCGAGCTACCCCTATTGATTGGAGGGGCGACCACCTCGAAAGCGCATACGGCCGTCAAGATCGAACAGAATTACCATCAGCCTGTGGTGTACGTCAACAATGCGTCGCGAGCGGTCGGGGTATGTTCTTCGCTGCTTTCTGATACCTTAAAACCCGCGTTTGTGGAAAAATTGCAAGCCGACTACGACGTGGTGCGTGACCAGCATGCCCGCAAGCGCCCCCGCACTAAACCCGTGGCGCTCGACGCGGCGCGCGCCAACAAAGTAGCCATCGACTGGGAGAGTTACACGCCGCCGGTACCGGCTAAACCCGGTGTGCATTTGTTTGATGATTTTGACGTGGCAACGTTGCGTCGTTACATCGATTGGACGCCGTTCTTTATGACGTGGTCATTAGTGGGGAAATATCCGGCAATTTTAGAGCATGAAGAGGTAGGGGAAGAGGCTAAACGCCTGTTCAAAGACGCCAATGACTTACTCGATCGCGTGGAAAAGGAAGGGTTGCTCAAAGCCCGTGGGATGTGCGCGCTGTTTCCTGCGGCCAGTATTGGTGATGATATTGAAGTGTACACCGATGAGTCGCGTACTGAGGTGGCGAAAGTCTTGCACAACCTGCGTCAGCAAACGGAGAAGCCGAAAGGGTTTAATTACTGTTTGTCGGATTACATTGCACCTAAATTGTCGGGTAAAAAAGATTGGATCGGTGCTTTTGCCGTGACAGGCGGTATTGGCGAACGTGAACTGGCGGACAAGTTTAAAGCGCAGGGCGACGACTATAATGCGATCATGATTCAGGCCGTCGCGGATCGCCTGGCCGAAGCGTTTGCCGAATATCTGCATGAACAGGTTCGCCGCGAGATCTGGGGCTATGCGCCTGAGGAAAATCTCAGTAATGATGAGCTGATACGGGAGAAGTACCAAGGCATTCGGCCGGCGCCTGGTTATCCGGCGTGTCCGGAGCACACCGAAAAAGGCACTCTGTGGGAACTGCTCAATGTCGAAGAGATGATTGAGATGTCTCTGACGACGAGTTACGCGATGTGGCCTGGTGCCTCGGTCTCTGGCTGGTATTTCTCTCATCCGGACTCCCGTTATTTTGCCGTCGCTCAGATCCAGGATGATCAGGTCCAGAGTTACGCTGAGCGTAAAGGTTGGGATGCCGTGGAAGCGGAGAAGTGGTTGGGGCCGAATATCAACGGTTAAATCAAGAAAAGGTCACCATCAGGTGACCTTTTCTTTGGTTACGCTTGATGTTCGAACAAATCCTGATGCAGTTTCTGGATCACACTGCGTGACTCATGAGCATCCACTAAAAAGCAGAGATTGTGGTCGCTGGCGCCGTAACAGATCATCCGCAGATTGTAATCTCCCAGCGTACTGAAGACTTCTTTTGCATAACCCTTGGTTTCCATATGATTACCAATCAGGGCCACCAGACACAGGTTCTGCTCCACTTCCACCGAACATAACTCTGCCAGCTCTTCACGAACATCTTGTGGCAGTTGCGGTGCACCGCCGGCGGTATCCGTTTTGTCCAGCGTCAGAGAGACGCTGATCTCCGAGGTGGTGATCAGATCGACGGAAATTTTGTGTTTGGCCAGGATTTCAAATACTTTCGCCAGAAAGCCGTAGGCATGGAACATCTTAGCGCTGCGCAATGTCACCATGGTTTGATTGCTGCGCAGCGCCAGTGCCCGGAATTGCGGAGAGCTTTCGACTTGCTGACGAATCCAGGTGCCACCTTTTTCTGGCTCTTTTGATGAGCCGACAAACACCGGAATACCGTGTCGCAAGGCCGGCAGCAAGGTGGATGGGTGGAGTATCTTGGCGCCGAAATTGGCCATTTCAGATGCTTCGCTGAAGCTGATCTCCGCAATCGGTGCGGCCTTTTCTGCGATGCGTGGATCTGTGGTGTAGATCCCCGGGACATCGGTCCAGATTTCCAGGCCTTTCGCTGCCACGGCCTCGGCAATCAATGCAGCGCTATAATCACTGCCTCCGCGGCCAAGAGTGGTGGTATTACCGTCCTGATCGGCGCCGATAAAGCCCTGAGTGACGACAACATGCTCCGCGCACAGTGGAACCAGATGCGTTTTAGCCAGTGCGGCAATCGTGGCGACGTCAGGTTCAGCGCGGCCATAGTGGCTGTCGGTGCGCAGGACATCGCGAATGTCAAAACGCACTGCCCGGATCCCACGCTCACGCATCAGTTGAGCCAATATATGCGTCGACATCAGTTCGCCACAGGCCACCAGATGATCGGTCAGTTTAGGGGTAGCCTGAATGGACGCCGCTTCGGCAAGGCTGGTGATAGTATCCAACAGGCTGTACACCTCGGATGCCACTTCGGTTGGCTGGCTTAACTGGGACAGTATCGCGTCGTGAATAGCCGCCAGTTGTTGTAGTAAATGGGCTCGGTGTTCTTGGTCCTGAACGCCATGCGCCAGCTCCACCAATAAATTGGTGACGCCAGAGCAGGCGCTACTGACGACCAGTTTGGTGTTCGGATTGTTTTCGATGATGGCCGCACAGCGGCTCATGGCTTCAAAGTTTGCGACACTGGTTCCGCCAAATTTGGCAACGTTAAATGCGCTCACAGCATTTCTCCCACGACTTCCTGAAAAATTATTCACTGATGACTGCCAATGGCAATCGAACATCCTGTATCTGAAGAGAGTGGTAGAGCAAAAAGAGAGGTAAAATTATAATGAATTGATGACCTCAGAAGCTCTTCACCAGACGGTGCTGGTGACAGTTGCTGGGACTCAACCCAAGTCAACCGACAGATCTGATCCACAACTCAGATCTACCTCGGCACTGCTCCCCCTGAGTATGTCGTGTTGGAGTTGAGGCTCCACAACATACCTGCCTGGGCAGTGCTCCTCTTCTGCATAAAGCTTAGTCATTGAACGGGTTTGCTGAAACAATGTCAATCAATAATTCAACCGGAATGAAAATTTTTGTTAACGAATTTGTGACACTGGTTTGACCTGCCGGAAAGAGGGCGGATTGCTGCCGATGACTATTTCGATTAAGGTGAAAAGTCATGACCAGTCACGCAAGGAGCGAGCATGTCGATTCAAAGCTTTATTCCCCCTCACCGTATTCTGATGGGCCCGGGGCCGTCGGATATTTCTCCACAGGTCTTGCAGGCCTTGAGCCGCCCGACCGTCGGCCATTTAGACCCGCTGTTTATCCAGATGATGGATGAACTCAAGCAGCTGCTCAAATACGCTTTTCAGACAGAGAATGACTTTACTATTGCGGTATCGGCCCCAGGCAGTGCCGGGATGGAAGCGTGTTTCGTCAACCTGGTCGAGCCCGGAGACAAAGTGATTGTCTGCCGCAACGGGGTCTTTGGTGAGCGTATGCGCGAAAACGTGCTGCGTGCTGGTGGTGAAGCGATACTGGTGGACGACGAATGGGGCTCGCCCGTGTCGGTAGATAAAGTAGCGCAGGCACTGAGCGATCATCCAGATAGTAAAATTCTGGCTTTTGTGCATGCAGAAACCTCAACCGGTGCCCTGTCGGATGCTGAGGCGTTGGGACGCCTGGCCAAGCAACATGGGATATTGACCATAGTCGATGCGGTGACGTCGCTGGGTGGTGTGCCATTGAAAGTGGATGAGTGGCAGTTGGATGCGGTCTATTCCGGGAGCCAGAAATGCCTTTCTTGTGTACCCGGCTTGTCACCGCTGACGTTTTCACCCCAGGCGATTGCGAAGATTCAGTCGCGTCAGACCCCGATTCAGAGTTGGTTCCTGGATCAGAGTCTGGTGTTGGGGTATTGGAGCGGAGAGGGGAAGCGCAGCTACCACCACACAGCCCCCGTGAACAGTTTGTATGCGCTGCATGAAGCTTTGCTTATCCTCAAAAATGAAGGGTTGGAGCAAGCCTGGCAGCGTCACCGCGTAATGCATGACAAACTGAAATCGGGCTTGGAAACGTTGGGCTTTGAGTTTGTGGTTGACGAAGCGCACCGCTTACCCCAACTGAACGCGATATATGTGCCGGCGCACATTGATGAAGCTAAAGTCCGGGCACATCTGTTGCTACAGTACAATCTCGAGATTGGGGCTGGTCTTGGTGCGCTGGCAGGAAAGGCGTGGCGGATTGGTCTGATGGGCTATGCTGCCCGCAACGAGAATGTTGCGTTATGTCTGCGGGCTTTAGAAGAGTCACTCACTGTGTGACGGATGACGGAACGTAAAAAAGGGCGGTACATACCGCCTTTTTTATTCTCTGCTACCTTGTGTGGCAACGGAATCAGACCTTGTCTGGTGGGACTGGAGCTGGTCGAAATCCTGGAGAGGAAACAGGTACAGCGCTTCGTTTAAGGTTTGTTTGGCCCGGCTGTCGTCGCCCAGCCCCTGATAGGCCAGGATCAGATTGCGGTAAAATGCCGGGCGGGGTTTGTGCCGGATGATTTGTTGTGACCACTGAATATACGGGGTGAGCAGCGCGGGATCCTGACGTGTCAAACCAAGCTGGAGATAGCTGCTGTAAACGTCCCAGTCAAATCTGTCTTTCCATACCACAGGGTTACTGATCCGGCGCAGAATCTCCGGGTTTTTCGGCTTGGAGTGTTCAAACTGCGTCAGAATGTAGTTGGTGTGCAGGGCGCTGAGCATGTACACGCAGGTGACCACCGGCAGTACCAGACTGCTGACTCTGAGCAGTGCTTTGGTGATATTGCTAAAGCGAATGGCTTTATAGCGGGCAACGCGTTGATCGACCCAGAACAGCAGGATGACAAACGTCAGCCAGTGAATCGCTGAATGATAAAACGGGTATTCCAGTTGAGAGTGCAGCACTATCGGCACAAACAGAGCAAACATCGCAGTGCGGGTGCCCTTTTTGGCGGTATAGATACGAAACAGCACCATCCCTGCGGCAAACACGATGCCTATCAGTGGCAGCAGCCCGCCTTCAGCCGACCAGAACAACAGTTCATTGTGCGGATGATCCATGGCGGGTAGGCCTGGCGGATAATCCGGATTCAACTGGTGCTGACGTGCGGTGTACAGCATGTACTGGGACTCAAACCGGCCATAACCGTAACCGGTAAAAGGCTTTTCAATCACCATGTCCAGTGTTTGAGGGAAAGTGTAACGACGGGGGCTGTCGAGGTCCGCTTTGTCCGACATCAACGAGTCACTGCCCTGCAAGTAGCCGGCAATAAGTCCCAACACGATTCCGAGAAACAGTGAAATCAGCCAGCCCACCATCCGGCGACGAGTCGCATAGCGGTAGAGGTAGGGCAAGATCAGCGCAGTGGCCAGAGCAGCACCGAGCCAACCCGTACGTGAGGCCAATACCACTAGGAGCGGCACGGTCAATAGCGGAAGTGCATACAGCAGGTTGGTGGCGCTGAGTTTATTGTGGTACTTGACTGGCTGGCGCGACAGTAGATAAGCGGACAACACCAGCCCGGTCGCGAGAAAGCTCGCCATCACATTGGGCTGTTGAAAAATGCCATAAGGCCGGTTGGCGATCGTGTCATAGCCAAATGGGTTGCCCGGCGACAGCAGGAAATACTGAATATAACCCAGCAGGGCTTCGATGGTGACGGCGATAACCACCAACCACAACAGACGCAATTTATGTTTATTGCTGAGCTTGAACTGTTGTAGCGCGACGAACAGCAGGTAACCCGCCCACAGGCCAATCAGACGGCCGGTGGCGTACTCGGGCAGACTATCCGGAAAAAAGATTGGCACCGTGAGCAGTAAGCAACTGACCAAAAGACCGATAGTCAGCTTGGAATAGCGCAGTCTCTGGTTACTACCAAGCTGATAAAGACCCAGCGCCGCAGCAATACTGAACGCTATCCAGGTCGTCGGGTTGAACGAAAGCGCCAGCCCGGCACCGCCAGGGTTGGGCGTGAAAATGTGCATCGCGACGACAAACATGACGGCCAGAGCTGCCATAAAGCGCTTATTGAGTGGGACACTGGGCGTTTCCGGCTCCAGTTGTGTTCCGCTGAGGTGTACAGTTGCCATAGTTGTTAAATCACTGATAAAAACAAACCAGCGCAGGAGACGCTGGTTTGGTTACTTTACCGTTTTTTTCTACTTCAACATAGGCTTGAGGAAGCGGGCGGTGTGCGATCCTTCGACTTGTGCCACATCTTCTGGTGTCCCCTGGGCAATGATCTGCCCGCCGCCCTGGCCGCCTTCGGGCCCCAGATCAACGATCCAGTCAGCGGTTTTGATCACATCCAGGTTATGTTCGATCACCACCACGGTATTGCCGTGATCGCGCAGGCGGTGCAGGACTGTCAGCAATTGCTGAATGTCATGGAAGTGTAGCCCGGTGGTCGGTTCGTCAAGAATG
Organism: Vibrio sp. V39_P1S14PM300; assembly: GCF_009904765.1. Classification (NCBI taxonomy): domain Bacteria; kingdom Pseudomonadati; phylum Pseudomonadota; class Gammaproteobacteria; order Vibrionales; family Vibrionaceae; genus Vibrio; species Vibrio sp. V39_P1S14PM300. The sequence continues at coordinate 3,614 of NZ_WXWP01000079.1, read as the reverse complement.
TACAGGGTTTTGCCGGTGTCGCGTTTGGACAGCTCCCGAGCCAGTTTGACCCGCTGAGCTTCACCACCGGATAACGTGGTGGCCGCTTGGCCGAGGCGGATGTAAGACAGGCCCACATCGATGAGCGTTTGCAGTTTACGGGCAATGGCCGGAACCGGATCAAAGAAACCACGTGCGTCTTCAACGGTCATTTCCAGCACTTCATCAATGGTTTTTCCTTTGTAGCGCACTTCCAGTGTTTCTCGGTTATAGCGCTTGCCTTTACACACATCACAGGGCACGTACACATCCGGCAGAAAGTGCATTTCGACCTTGATAACCCCGTCACCCTGACAGGCTTCACAGCGACCACCGCGGACGTTAAAACTGAAACGGCCCGGTTTGTAGCCGCGAGAGCGGGATTCCTGAGTCCCGGCAAACAGCTCGCGGATCGGGGTGAAGATCCCGGTATAGGTTGCCGGATTGGAGCGCGGCGTCCGGCCGATCGGGCTCTGATCAATGTCGATGACTTTATCGAAATGTTCCAGGCCTTTGATGGCTTTGTATGGCGCCGGTGTGGCGGTGGTGGCGCCATTGAGCTGGGTGTGCGCGATTTTAAAGAAGGTGTCATTGATCAGGGTGGATTTACCCGAGCCGGACACGCCGGTAATGCAGCTGAACAGGCCAACCGGAAGCGACAGATCGACGGCTTTGAGGTTATTGCCGGTTGCGCCCAGCAGCTCAACCGTTTTCTTGGCATTTCGTGGCGTGCGCTGCCCAGGGATGGCGATCTGCTTGTCACCGCACAGATACTGGCCGGTCAATGAGTCTGGGTTGGCGATGATCTCATGAACAGTGCCTTCTGCCACGACCTGACCGCCGTGCACCCCGGCGCCCGGACCAATATCGATCACGTGATCCGCCATGCGAATGGCGTCTTCATCATGCTCCACTACCAATACGGTGTTTCCTAGATCGCGCAGGTGCGTCAGGGTGTTGAGCAAACGTTCGTTATCTCGCTGGTGGAGACCAATCGAGGGTTCATCCAGTACGTACATCACGCCAACCAGCCCTGCGCCAATTTGACTGGCAAGCCGGATGCGTTGCGCTTCTCCGCCTGAGAGGGTTTCAGCACTGCGCGACAGGTTGAGGTAATTCAGGCCGACGTTGACCAGAAAATGCAACCGGTCATTGATTTCTTTCATCACTTTTTCGGCTATCTGGGCACGCTGGCCTTCCAGTTGCAGGGATTGGAAAAAGGCCAGTGCATCGGCAATGCTCAGTTCAACGATCTGGGGCAGCGTGGTGTCCTGGATAAAAACGTTACGCGCTTCCAGCCGCAACCGGGTGCCGTCACAACTGCTGCACGGTTTGGTGGAGATGTATTTTGCTAACTCTTCGCGTACTGAGTTTGATTCGGTATCACGGTAGCGGCGTTCGAGCGTGTTGAGGATACCTTCAAAAGGATGACGTTTGACGCGGATATCACCGCGATCGTTGACGTAATTGAATTCTATCTGAGTACGCCCGGACCCTCGCAGGATGATTTCCTGTGTTTTTTTCGGTAGGGAGGTAAAGGGGGCGTGCAGATCAAAGTCGTAATGGTCAGCCAGTGATTTGAGCATCTGGAAATAATAGAAATTTTTCTGATCCCAGCCCCGAATGGCGCCGTCTGCCAGACTGAGCGATTCATCCACGATCACCCGGGCTGGGTCAAAGTACTGCTGTACACCCAAGCCGTCACAGGTCCCACATGCACCGGCCGGGTTATTGAACGAAAACAAGCGTGGCTCCAGCTCTCGCATGCTGTAGCCGCAGTGCGGACAGGCAAAATTGGCCGAGAAGACAATTTCCTCTCCGTCGCTATCCATTGGGGCAACCACGACGATGCCGCCGGACAGCTCCAGTGCGGTTTCAAAGGACTCCGCCAGGCGTTGCTGTAAATCATCACGAACTTTGAAGCGATCCACCACCACCTCGATGGTGTGCTTTTTATGCAGTTCCAGTGGTGGGGGATCGGACAGATCGCAGGTTTCGCCGTCGATACGTGCGCGGATAAATCCCTGCGCCGCCAGATTCTCCAGCGTTTTGACGTGTTCACCTTTCCGCTCTTTGACGATCGGGGCCAGTAACATCATACGGGCACCTTCCGGCAGATCCAGTACCTTGTCGACCATCTGGCTGATGGTTTGTGCGGCCAGCGGAACCTTGTGATCCGGGCAGCGAGGCTCACCCACCCGGGCGTACAGCAGACGCAGATAATCATACACTTCGGTGATGGTACCGACAGTGGATCGCGGATTGTGTGAGGTGGATTTTTGCTCTATCGAAATGGCCGGTGACAGGCCTTCGATATGGTCCACATCGGGTTTTTCCATCAGAGACAGGAACTGGCGGGCATACGCAGACAGAGATTCAACGTAACGACGTTGACCTTCTGCGTATAAGGTGTCAAAGGCCAGGGAAGATTTACCCGAGCCGGATAAGCCGGTAATGACGATCAGCTTGTCGCGGGGAATCGTCAGGTTGACGTTTTTCAGGTTGTGGGTTCTGGCACCACGAACTTCAATCTTATCCATCTTCTGTGCTCTGTGAAAAATTGAGTTCGCCAAGTATTACATAGTGTGAGAAATGTGCAAAGGAATACTGTATAAAAAAACAGTCAAAGAAAAAGGCGGCTCAGAGAGAGCCGCCTTCAGTTAGTTTGTTGAACAAGCAGGAATTACTTCTGCTCTTTTTGCGTGGTTTGTTTACCCAATGTGGAGACTTTGCTGTCTTTCAGGTACAGATTTTCGTAGCAGTAGTTGGTTGCTTCGATATACCCTTCCACGCTACCACAGTCAAAGCGGTGGCCTTTAAATTTGTACGCCAGAACACAGCCCGCTTTCGCTTGCTTGAGCAGCGCGTCCGTGATTTGGATTTCGCCACCTTTACCAGGTTCGGTATTTTCGATCAGTTCGAAAATATCCGGCGTCAGGATGTAGCGGCCGATGATTGCCAGGTTGCTTGGTGCGGTGCCCGGCTCCGGTTTTTCGACCATGTCATCCACGCGGTAGATGTCATCTTTGATCATTTCACCCGAGATCACCCCGTACTTGTGAGTCTCTTCGGCTGGCACTTCCTGAACGGCAACAATCGAGCAGCGGAATTGTTTAAACAGCGCGACCATCTGTGCCAGGACGCCTTCCTGTTCATTGACACACAGGTCGTCGGCCAGAACAACGGCAAATGGTTCGTCACCCACCAGTTCACGACCAGTCAGGATCGCGTGTCCCAGGCCTTTCATCTCGCGTTGGCGGATGTAAGTGAAGTTTGCGCTGTCGATGATGTTGCGGATATCGACCAGAAGCTCTTCTTTATTGGTGCCGCTGATCTGGTGCTCCAGCTCGTAGTTCTTGTCAAAGTGATCCATGATTGCGTGCTTGCCGCGACCGGTAACAATACACATCCCGTTCATACCAGCGGCAATGGCTTCGTCAACGCCATATTCGATCAGTGGTTTGTTCACCACTGGCATCATCTCTTTAGGCATAGACTTGGTGGCGGGGAGGAAGCGTGTACCGTAGCCAGCTGCCGGGAAAAGGCACTTTTTAATCATGTGAGAAAACCCTTTAAAATATCGTTGTTCTGAGTAC
>NZ_WXWP01000063.1:0-12510 GCF_009904765.1 Vibrio sp. V39_P1S14PM300 | reverse complement strand
GAGTAACATCATCAAAGCTCTTGAGCAAGAGCAAATGAAACAAGACCTGCCTAAATTTGCACCAGGTGACACTGTTGTAGTTCAGGTTAAAGTAAAAGAAGGTGAGCGTGAGCGTCTACAGGCTTTTGAAGGCGTTGTAATCGCAATCCGTAACCGTGGTCTTCACTCTGCTTTCACTGTACGTAAGATCTCTAACGGTGAAGGTGTTGAGCGTACGTTCCAAACACACTCTCCAATCGTTGATAGCATCGAAGTTAAACGCCGCGGTGCAGTACGTCGTGCCAAGCTGTACTACCTGCGTGAGCGTTCTGGTAAGTCTGCTCGTATCAAAGAGAAACTTGCTAAGAAGTAATGCTATAACTAGCGTTCTCATCGTAAAAACGGAGCCCCAGGGCTCCGTTTTTTATTGTGCGTAACAGATACCGCGCACTTGTGAACCGCGCCTACAAAAAAGGCCGATACCGGGTATCAGCCTATTTATGACGAGATTACTGATCTTCTGACCAGCCATCGCTGTCGGACATGTCCGGAGCGCCGGGAATCGATTTCTCTTCGTCTGCCCACTCGCCAAAATCTATCATCTGACACTGCTTGCTGCAGAAGGGGCGGAATGGGCTTTGCGCACCCCATTCAACGTCGGCGCCACATTGCGGGCATTTGACCACGGTTTGTTTTTTCGACATGGATACCATCCAATAACAGAATTTGCGTTATTGTCGGTGCAGCGGCACGGAATTGCAACCGTACCGAAGGCGCCAGCGGTTTAACCGCACACCGCTAAATCAAATTCAATATTCTGAGTGCTGGCCTGACCACTTTCAAAATCCATAAACTTGATCGCGAAGCGATTCTTGTGGCCGGATATCATCGGGTAGACCCCATATTCGACCGGGATTTTGAGACGTAGGATATTGGCTTCGTCGGCATCGCTCTGGAAAAAGCCAGCTTGTGCCTGCCGGGCACGAAACTGACCGGTCTCACGGGTCAATTTGAGCCACAGCTCCAGTGCGTTGGCCAGAGGTTCCAGACTGCGCATCCACTGACTGGCATCGTCAATTTTGCGCTCTACCGGGCGGTGCAGCCAGTGGTGAAGCGCTGGTAAATCGAAACAACAGGCGCCGCCGGGCAGGTTGAATCGTTGACGGATCATGCTGAGAAAGCGGTCTTCTTTGAAGCTCTGACCAAATCGTTCAGCGCCCATCAACTCACTGTAGGCCTGGTCCACTTCGCTGAGGATCTGATCCAGCATTTCCTGATCCACGCCTTCGACATTGCGCCAGTTGCGATACGTCTGGCGTTGTTTTTCAATGTCCTTGGCCAGTTCGCTTTTCAGCTGGATCTGTTCAAAAATTTCCAGCAGATCGAACAAAGAGCGGAAAAACAGTAAGTGCTGTAACTCATCGGTGAACTGAGACGAAACGTGCAGTTGGTTGAGCAGGGACTCAACGCGCAGATACATGCGTGTTTTCTCGTTTAGCGGATGTTCAAAGTAATGAGTGGTCATCGAGTTAGCCTTACGTTGTTATGCCTCTATTCTCACAGATCTTTCCCACAGAGTGCCAGATACTTTTGGTGTAATTTTGTGATTTGAGGCAAAAGTTTCTGGTTTTCAGTATCATTTTTAATCACATCGTCAGCAATGGCTAAACGTTGCTCGCGGCTTGCCTGTGCTTGAAGGATCGCGCGGGCCTGTTGCTCAGAAACATCGTCTCGCACCATGGTACGCGCGACTTGTGTGTGTTCGTCGACATCGACAACCAGCACTCGGTCAGCCATGCTCTGCAGGTCGTTTTCCACCATCAGCGGGATCACCAGTAAAGCGTAAGCAGAGCTGACTTCCTGTAGATCATCACGCATCTTCTGACGGATCATCGGGTGCAGCAATTGGTTAAGCCAGTTTTTCTCCGCCGGATCAGAAAAAATTTTTTCACGCAGCGCCGCGCGATTGAGCAGGCCTTCCGGAGTCAGAATGTCTTCACCGAAACGTTTGATGATGGCTTTCAGGCCTGGTGTGCCGGGTTCGACCACCTCGCGGGCGACGACGTCGGCGTCGATAACATCAATACCAAAGTGATCGCGAAACAGGTTTGCGACCGTTGTTTTCCCACTGGCGATACCGCCAGTGAGCCCGATTACCAATGCCATAGTTACAGCCCTAATAGTGTCGACAGATACAGGTTCATGATTTGAGAACCCCACATCATACAGACCCAGCCAGCAATCGCCAGATACGGACCGAATGGAAATGCTTTATCGATCCCCTGTTTTTGCCATTTCAGTTGCAGCAGGCCAAATATGACGCCCACCACGGAAGAGAGCAGAATGATCAGCGGCAACGACTGCCAGCCTAGCCAGGCCCCTAACGCTGCCAACAATTTGAAGTCGCCGTACCCCATGCCTTCTTTGCCGGTCAACAGTTTAAACCCCCAGTACACCAGCCACAGCGAGAGGTAGCCGGTGACGGCACCAATGACGGCATCTTGCAAGGACACCGGACTGATACCCAATAGTGCCAGAACGATACCGGCCCAGGTCAGCGGCAGGGTTAGTTGATCGGGAAGCAGCATGGTGTCGAGATCAATGAAAGTCGCCGCGAGCAGCACAAAACTGAAAAACAGCAGACTGATGGCATAATCGCTGAAACCGAACCGCAGACTGATCACCAGACACAAACTGGCACTCAGCAGCTCGACTAACGGATAGCGGGCACTGATGCGCGCCTGACAAGTTCGGCAGCGTCCTTTAAGGAGCAACCAACTGAGCAGGGGAATGTTGTCGCGTACCCGGATCGGAGCGTGGCAGTGCGGGCAACGGGAAGCGGGGATACTGAGCGTCAGCTTGCCTTCTGGGATGGGCAGCTGGTATTCCGGAAATGATTCGGCACATTCCGTGCGCCACTCTCGTTCCATAATTTGCGGCAGGCGATGGATCACCACGTTCAGAAAACTGCCGATGATCAGGCCAAATACGGTGGCGAAAACGGGAAACAGCCACGGGTAAAAGTGAAAGATGTCCATATAAAAACTCAGTTGCGTGCCACTTTACAAGCACGTCCGCCGTTAGGCTGGTCGTCTTGAGGAGAAAAATACGACATTTTGTCGTCTGTCGCTAATCTTATCCTAACACGCTCATTAAATTAAAGATTGGCAAGTACATGGCGATCACCAGACCACCAACCAGCCCACCGAGTAGCAGGATCAAGACGGGCTCAATCAGTTTACCCAGGTTATCTACGCTGTTTTCGACGTCGTGTTCGTACAGGTCGGCCACTTTATTGAGCATCTCGTCCAGACGCCCCGCTTGTTCGCCAATCATTACCATCTGAATCATCAGCTCAGGAAAGACCTGATGCCGACGCATTGCATGATGCAAGGCAATACCCGCTGCGGCGTCGTGACACAACTGCTCGGCGGCGAACTGATAATGCAGGTTGCCGCAAGTCCGTGCGCCGCCCTGCAGAGATTGCAGTATCGGGACGCCGGCTGCAAAGCTGGTGGCGAGTGTGCGACTGAAACGAGCCAGCGCCGCTTTGCGAAGTAGCCCACCAAATACAGGTAAGCTCAACACCCATTGATGGCTTCGTCGTCGCAGCCGCTTAGAGCGGCGGCGTAAGGCGTTGAGTGTCAGAATCGCCAGGAAAATGCCAGCGAGCGCCGTCAGGCCGGCCTGGCGCATCAGTTCTGAGGCATGAATGACCTGACGTGTGAACCATGGCAGCTGGGCCCCAAAGCCGCGAAACATGGCTTCGAACTCTGGGATCACCATGGTCAGCATCAGATAAGTGACCAGCACGGCGGCTGCGATGACCACGGCCGGGTAAATCAGGGCTTTAATTACTTTGGCCCGCAGTTGCTCACTGTTTTCCCGGTAGCTGGCTAGGCGGCAGAATATGCGACTTAACTGGCCGGATTGCTCGGCGCTGGCGACCAGCGCAATGTACACCGGATCGAACGCGCCCAGGGCGCTGCGCAGACTGTCAGACAAAGGGGTGCCGGCTTCCACCCGGCCAATCACACCATTGAGCAGGGCCTGCATTGCGTGGTTTCTATGATGATCTCGCACCAGGTTGAGAGCGTCGAGTATCGGTACGCCGCTGGAAAGCATGGTTGCGAGTTGGCGAGTGAACAGCGTAATGTCACGAGAGGCGATCCGGGTGGTGAACCGGCTCAGCAGTGGCCGGGCACATGGACGAATCCGGGCTAAGCGGATGTGTTGCTCGTTGAGATGTCGGCGGACCTCACTTTCACTGCCAGCGAGCAGAGAGCCCGCACGTTTTTGGCCATGCTGGTCACGCCCCTGCCAGCGAAAGTAACTTAAGGATTGACGCGGATTGTGTTGTGTCATCGTATTGCTGCCGATTTAAAGGTGCAACACGCGCTGCAATTCCGCCAGACTGGTGTGTCCCTGACGCAGCAGATCCGCAGCCGATTGCACCAGTGTCAGCATGCCCGACTGCACAGCCAGAGTTTCCAGTTCATGTTTGCTGGCTCGCGCGATCAACGCGTCTGCCAGTGGCGCCGTCAATGGCATCATTTCATACACGCCAACTCGGCCACAATAGCCATGGGTACAGTGAGGGCAGCCGGGCGCATGAGCTGAAAAACAGGAATGGGCGATATTGAGTTGGTGTTGCCAGTACTCAGGTAGAGCGTGTGTACGCTTACAGTGGGGGCAGAGCCGGCGCACCAGACGCTGCGCGATGATCAGCGACAACGAAGCCGAAAGATGGTACGGCGCGATGCCCATGTTCGTCAGACGGGTTAACGTCTCGGCGGCGGAGTTGGTGTGCAACGTGGACAGCACCAGATGTCCGGTTTGCGCGGCGGTCACGGCAATCTGGGCGGTTTCACTGTCGCGGATTTCACCCACCATGATGATGTCCGGATCCTGGCGTAAAAAAGCTCGCAGCGCAGTCGCGAAATTGAGGCCAATCGCCGAATCAATGTGAACCTGATTGACACCCGGCAGATTGATTTCGACCGGGTCTTCTGCGGTGGCGATATTGACCTGGCTGGTATTGATGTGTTTTAGGCCAGCATACAGCGACACCGTTTTGCCACTGCCGGTCGGGCCGGTGATTAATATCAATCCCTGGGGTTTACTCAGAGCACCAAGATACAGTTGTTGCTGCTTCTCGTTGAGCCCAAGCGATGTGATCTGTAGGGCCGTGGCCTGATTATCGAGTATGCGCAGCACCACTTTTTCACCCCACAGGGTTGGTAACGTCGAGACGCGCATATCAATCGCCTGTTGTTCACTGAGGCGTAGCTTGAGGCGGCCATCTTGCGGCAGACGTCGCTCTGCGATGTCCAGACGGGCGAGGATCTTCAGCCGGGCCGTCAGGCGGCGGCTGAGGTGGTTAACCGAATGCGGACTGTCGACCAGAACGCCATCACAACGCAGGCGAATACGATACTGGTGTTCATACGGCTCAAAATGGATATCGGAAGCCTGTCGCTGCACCGCATCCAGCAGAACCTGGTGGATGAAACGGCTGACGGGCGAGTCATCTTCCCGCAACAAGTCGGTTTCCTGGCGTTCTGCTGCGCTGTTGTCTTCCAACCCGGCCAGCTCTTCCTGTGATACCTCTTTGCTGGCTGACGTGCTCAGACTTGGATGACGGCCGTACAACTGGCGAATGGCACTCAGCAGGTGGTCTGCACGGGCGATTCGGTATTCTATCGTCAGTCCGGTGGCAAAACGGAATTCGTTCTCGGCCTCTTTAACTGACGGATCTGCGACCGCCAGAATCAGGCTCTGCGCATCGCAGGCCAGCGGCAGCGCCTGATAACGGCATATCAGCTCGCGCAGGGCGAACCGCTGACACACGGACTGATAATCGAAGTCAGCCAGCTCGATTATCGGCAGAGCAAACAACTCGCCAATCTGATGCGCCAACTGACCGAGATCAAGATGAGTCAGGGCCATCAGGGCATTGGCGGCGTGGGGTGTCTCGTGCAGTGCGTTGTTGAGGGCTTCACCATCCTTACGGTTGAGTAACCCCGCCTGACTTAACACTGCGGCGAGAGACGAACCGGACATTACGAGCAGCCGTTTGGTTTGATGTCGTTGCCAGCCCCACTGACCTGACATCCCCAGCCGCTGGTACCACGACTGAAGGTAATGGTGGCGCCATTGATTGAACTGTCGCTGAAGGTAAAACGCAGACCATCGTTGGATGAGAGGAGGCTGACAGTCCCCAGTGTGCTGGACCCGGCAGAGATACCGAGATCATTGGTCAAGCTGGCGCCACTGAGTGAGCTGTTCTGCTGATAGTAGATCTCGGCTGGGGTGATCAGGGACTTTATTGTCGCCAGTCCTGAGGCCATCTCACTTTTGGAGACATAGCTTTTGTAGGCCGGTACCGCAATGGCCGACAGAACACCGATAATCGCCACGACGATCATCAGTTCGATCAGGGTAAATCCGGAATGGGCGGTGCGCATGGTTGCTCCTTGCTGTTGGGAACGCAGTGGGTGCAGAGCGTAAGATGTGGTAAGGCGGGAAGACTAGCGCCTCAAGTGCCGTTCGCGAGCAAGGTAGAGCAGGGTGAGAGACCACAGACATATCAGCTGCAGGATTTTTCGGTCAGGCTCAAACAAAAAAGGAGCCATTGGCTCCTTTTTTGAGTAACGCTCAGCGATTACTGAAAGCGCATCGACAAATCCAGCGCTCGGACGTGTTTGGTCAGTGCGCCGACCGAGATGTAATCCACGCCCGTTTCGGCGTATTCACGCAGTGTCTCGAGGGTGACATTCCCGGAGTTTTCTAGTGCTGCACGCCCGGCGTTGATTTTCACTGCTTCACGCATCATATCGGTACTGAAGTTATCCAGCATAATGATGTCGGCCCCGGCATCGATAGCCTGGTTCAGCTCTTGCAACGATTCCGTCTCCACTTCAACCGGTTTTCCTGGGTTAAGGTGTTTGGCGGTTTTGATCGCTTGGGCGATTCCCCCGCAGGCGATGATGTGATTCTCTTTGATCAGATAGGCATCGAATACGCCGATACGGTGGTTGAACCCTCCGCCGCATGCGACAGCGTATTTGAGCGCGCTGCGCAGGCCTGGAATGGTTTTCCGGGTGTCCAGCAACTTACATTGCGTGCCTTGCAACTGAGCGGCGTATTGCGCAGTCACTGTGGCACAGCCGGACAGGGTCTGAATAAAGTTCATGGCATTGCGCTCGCCGGTGAGCAGAATGCGTGCCGGACCCGACAGTGTGCATAAGGTTTGGTTAGGGATGACCGCTTCACCGTCCTGAACATGCCAGTCGATAGTGACTTCGTCGCCCAACTGACGAAAGACTTCGTCGGCCCAGGCTTGCCCGCAGAAGATACCGTGCTCACGGGTGATGATGGTCGCGACGTTGTGGGCATCGGCTGGGATCAGACTTGCGGTGATGTCCGCAGCGGGATCTAACGTGCCTCCCAAATCCTCTTTGAGCGCATTGGTAACGGCTCGGGAAATTTCCTTGGGAAGCTGCTGTTTCAGGTAGTCCAGGCGCGCCTGACTGTTGTGTGTCTCTTTCATCGCAAATCTATAACCGGGTTAAACAGAGAGGGCATAATACGCGGAGTGGGGACGAAATTCAGCCATTAATCTCGCATTTCAGCGCAGGCAGGATAAAATCAGCAACAAATGAATGCGTAAAGGCTAACAGTATGATTGATCACGCCGGCTGGTATCACAATGCCAGACACGTCCCTTCTCCGTTTTATGATCAGCGCAGTGATGAACAGGATATTTCTTTGCTGGTGATTCATAACATCAGCTTGCCGCCCGGGCAGTTTGGCGGACCATACATTGAACAGTTTTTTACCGGCCGGTTGAACCCGGATGAGCACCCGTTTTTTAACGTGATCCATCCGTTGCGGGTCTCGGCGCATTGTTTGATCCGCCGTGACGGTGAAGTGGTGCAGTTCGTGCCGTTTCGTGCAAGAGCCTGGCATGCCGGCACCTCATCATTTGCCGGGCGTGATCGATGCAATGATTATTCGATAGGTATCGAGCTGGAAGGCAGTGATTTTGTCGCGTACAGCGACGCTCAGTATCAGGCGCTGAATGAGCTGACCCAGGCGTTGATGTTGGCCTATCCGGCGATCACCTTGCCGCGGATCACCGGACATCAGTATATCGCGCCGCTGCGCAAAACCGACCCGGGCCTGGTGTTTGACTGGTCACGGTATAAAGGCGCACTGAGCAGCCAATAGGTGCGTGCGCCAGTCTCGGAGTTAAAGCGAGTCGTGATACTCGATTAGGATCTGTTCTACCCAGGTCTGGATGCGCTCATCACTGAGTTCATATTGGGAATCTTCGTCCAGCGCCAGACCGACAAACTGACGGCCGTCGGCGGTCAGTGCTTTTGATGCGTCAAACTGATAGCTGTCATCGTTTGGCCAGTAGCCGATGATATTAGCGCCCGTCTTGCGAATCTCCTTGTGCAGCAGCCCCATCGCATCGAGAAACCATTCGCCATAGCCTTCTTGATCGCCTAAGCCGAACAACGCGACGGACTTGCCGTTTAACGGTACGCCATCGATGTGCTCCCATATTGCGCTCCAGTCTTCCTGAATTTCGCCGAAATCCCAGGTTGAGATGCCTAATATCAGCAGATCGTAGTCACTCATCAGGGTAAGAGGTGTTTCTTTCACATTGTGGATGTCTACCAAGTCCTCGCCAATAATTGCGCGCATTTTTTCCGCCGCCATTTCGGTATAGCAGGTGGTGGAACCGTAAAAAAGACCGATCTTCATACTTCTCTCTAATCGTGATGAGTTTTAGCGAATTCTAACCATAAATTGGCTGTGATTGCAGTGAATATCACGTTGTTGCACGATTTTTTATAGCTTTCAACGGCTTGCTGTCTTAACCTGATGGCTGTTTGAAACGAGGTACACCGTGTCAGAAATCATGTCTCCCGACCAAGGGATCGTTGAACAGTTTTTGGATGCCATGTGGATGGAGCGGGGTCTGTCGGAAAACACCCTGGCGTCCTATCGCAACGATTTGCTCAAGTTGCTCCAGTGGATGGAGAAGCACCATTATCGTCTCGATTTTATCAGTCTGTCCGGTTTGCAGGAGTATCAGACCTGGCTGGTGGATCAGGATTATAAACAGACCTCACGGGCGAGAATGCTCTCGGCGATTCGCCGTTTGTTCCAGTATCTGCACCGCGAGAAAGTGCGCGCCGATGACCCGAGTGCGCTACTGGTCAGCCCTAAGCTGCCTAAGCGTCTGCCGAAAGATCTTACTGAAGCTCAGGTGGATGCCTTGCTCGACGCGCCGGATCCAAACGATCCGGTCGAGCTGCGTGACAAAGCCATGTTGGAACTGCTGTACGCCACCGGCTTGCGGGTGACGGAGCTGGTTAGCCTGACCATGGAGAACATCAGCCTGCGTCAGGGGGTGGTGCGGGTGATCGGTAAAGGCGGCAAAGAACGCCTGGTTCCGATGGGCGAAAATGCGGTTGATTGGGTGGAGACTTTCCTCGAACAAGGTCGCGCTTTCCTGCTCGGGGAGCAAACCTCCGACGTGGTCTTCCCCAGTAAACGCGCGCGCCAGATGACACGCCAGACGTTCTGGCATCGGATCAAACATTACGCAGTGATCGCCGGGATTGATACCGACTCGCTGTCACCGCACGTGTTGCGCCATGCGTTTGCAACCCATTTGCTCAATTACGGCGCCGACTTGCGCGTCGTGCAAATGTTGCTGGGCCATAGTGACTTATCCACGACCCAAATTTATACTCATGTAGCAACGGAACGACTTAAACAAATTCACAGCGAGCACCATCCGCGTGCCTGAAGTAAGGTAAATCTCATGAGCGTATTACGCCGAATGACTCTGCTGGCGCTGCCACTGTTTGTGGCGGCCTGCAATGCTGAAACGAAAGAAGTGAGCCCGGAAGTACCACAAGCGGCTCAGGCTCAAACTGCATCGATCGATAAATCTGTTTTTCAACAACGTTTTGCGCCGTTAGGCCTGGAAGTGATTGATGTGACCTCGGCAGACATCGCCGGAATGGTCGAAGTACAGACTTCTGGTGGCGTGCTGTTTGCGTCTCCGGACGCTAAGTTCTTTATCGCCGGCACCCTGTATCAGATGAATGACCAGGGCGGTTACGAAGACGTGCTGGCCAAGCGCCAGGCACCGATCAACGCCCAAAAAATCGCCTCGATGAGCGACAACGTGATCGAATACAAAGCGGACAAAGAACAATTTGCCGTGACGGTGTTTACCGACATTACCTGTGGATATTGCTCGCGTCTGCACAGCCAGATGCAAGGCTATAACGATCTCGGTATCACGGTTCGTTATATGGCTTACCCGCGTCAGGGCGGCACTGGTCAGGTGGCCGATCAGATGGCGGCTATCTGGTGTGCGGACGATCCGAAACAGGCGATGAACCTGGCCAAAACGCGACGTGAACTGCCGGAGCAGAATGACAAATTTGCGCAGTGTCAGCAGATCGTCAAAGCCGATTATAATTTGGGACGAGAGCTGGGTATCAGCGGCACGCCAGCGATCTTCATGCCGAACGGGGAAATGGTCGGCGGCTATCTGCCACCGGCGCAACTGATTCAACGTCTGCAACAAACTCAATAAGGAAACCCGGGCCTCTACTGAGAGGCCCTTTTGCCTATGATAGAAATTCAACGTCGTCCTGAACCTGATCTTTCTCTGCTGCCTGACACCATCCATCCGCTGTTAAAACGCATTTACATCAACCGGGGTATTCGTTCGCCTGACCAGTTAGAAAAGGCGGCCAAAGCGTTGCACTCCTACCAGCAGTTAGGCGGGATTGAGGCTGCGGTAGAACTGTTATTTGAGGCGATCAAAGACCAACGGCGTATTATTATTGTCGGTGACTTTGATGCCGATGGTGCCACCAGTTCGGCCTTATCCGTGTTGGCGCTGCGTATGCTGGGCTCGCACAACGTCGATTATCTGGTCCCCAACCGTTTTGAAGACGGTTACGGGCTTAGCCCGGAGGTGGTCGATCAGGCCATCGAACTGGGCGCTGAAGTAATCATGACGGTGGACAACGGCGTGTCGTCGATTGAAGGCGTACGCTATGCCAAGCAGCAAGGGCTGCAAGTGCTGGTCACCGACCACCATCTGCCAGGACATGAATTGCCAGAAGTCGATGCGATGGTGAACCCAAACCTGCAGACCTGTGCGTTTCCATCCAAAGCACTGGCTGGGGTGGGGGTGGCATTTTACCTGATGATGGCGCTGTGTGTGCACATGCGCAAAACGGGCTGGTTCAGCGAGCAGGGGATGGTTGAGCCCAAACTGATGGAACTGATCGACCTGGTGGCGCTGGGGACGGTGGCCGATGTGGTGCCGCTGGACGAAAATAACCGTATTCTGGTGCATCAGGGGCTGCAACGTATTCGTGCCGGTAAAGCGCGCCCGGGGATCCAGGCGCTGATTGAAGTGGCCAAACGGGATGCCCGCCGACTGGTGGCGTCGGATTTTGGCTTTGCGCTCGGGCCACGCATTAACGCGGCAGGCCGCTTGGATGATATGTCGTTCGGAGTGGAATTGCTGCTCAGCAACAATATTCATGCTGCACGGCGTATGGCGAGCGAGCTGGACGGACTCAATCAGACGCGCAAAGAGATTGAAGCGGGAATGAAGCAAGAGGCTATGGCGTTTTGTGAGCGCTTGCAGTTCGGTGAAAACAGCGAGCTGCCGCATGGCTTGGTGCTGTTCCAGCGCGACTGGCACCAGGGCGTCATCGGCATTCTGGCGTCGCGAATCAAAGAGCAGTTCCACCGGCCGGTAATTGCGTTTGCCGATGGCGGCGAAGGAATGATCAAAGGCTCGTGCCGCTCAATACCCGGGCTGCATATGCGCGATACGCTCGATCGCATTGATACTCAGAATCCTGGGCTGATCCTCAAATTTGGCGGTCATGCGATGGCGGCCGGTTTGACGATTCAGGAGCAAAACTTTGAGCGGTTTGCCCGCCTATTTGATCTGGCGGTGAAACAGGATCTCGATGATGCCGCTCTGAAAGGTGTGGTGCTCTCAGACGGTGAACTGAAGCCGGAAGAGTTTTCAATGCACGTTGCCGAGATGCTGCGTAGTGGCGGGCCGTGGGGGCAGGCATTTAACGAGCCTGTGTTCGACGGCGAGTTCAAAGTGCTGCATCAGAAACTGGTGGGAGAAAAGCACCTCAAACTGATGCTGGAACCTTTGTTCAAAGGCCACCCAACCAACATCATGCTGGATGGTATTGCGTTCAATGTCGATTTGCGCCGCTGGCCGGATGCGTCGGTTAAAGCGGTGCGCCTGGCTTACAAACTCGACATCAATGAGTTTCGTGGTAATCAATCACTACAGCTGATGGTTGAGCATCTTGAAGCCAATTGAGCTCTAGATTAATTAGAAATAAGCCGACCTGTTGATAGGTCGGTTTTTTATTACCAGTCGATAGGTTGGAACGCATTCCGTGCCGATTTTGACCTCAGAAAGGGGGCGAGTGCACGAATTGAGGG
>NZ_WXWP01000300.1:0-12669 GCF_009904765.1 Vibrio sp. V39_P1S14PM300 | reverse complement strand
GATCCACACTCCGATCACACAGAATTATAGCTGAGCAGGTGGATTGTCAAATGACTCTGGTTGAATATGTCGCACGAAATCGATTGCAAGGTATGACTTTCATTCGACAGGCGTTTAAGATGGTGAATCAAAAAAATAATCAGAGCAAAGGTTAGCCATGTCGTCTTCATCTCGTCTTACACAAATTAACGTCTATCCGGTCAAATCCGTCGCCGGTATTGCCATCTCATCCGCCTGGGTAGAAAAACAAGGACTTGCGTTTGATCGACGCTTTATGGTGGCAACCTCTGACGGGGTGATGGTGACAGCCAGAAAATACCCTCATATGGTCAAGGTTCAGTCCAGTCTGACTGCTGACGGCATTATCTTTACTGCGCCTGATCAGCCTGCTCTGAAGTTACGTTATGCCGATTTTAAACACCAAGCTGCGCCCGCTACAGTCTGGAACGACAGCTTCGAAGCTTACACCACGACGGACGAAGCAGACGACTGGTTCAGTGACGCACTTGGTCAGCGGGTCGAGCTTTTGTATACGGGAGAGCAGTCCAATCGCGTGCCGGAACGAGTCGGCAATAACGTCAGTTTTGCCGATGGTTTTCCGGTTCTGGTGATCAGCGAAGGCTCGTTGGACGAGCTGAATCGTCGCAGCTCTGAATCTCATCTGATGGATCAGTTTCGTACCAATCTGGTTGTCAGCGGGGGAGAACCCTTTGTTGAAGACAGTTGGAAACGTATTCGTATCGGTGAGGTCGAATTTGAATCGGTCAAGCCGTGTTCACGGTGCATCCTGACGACTGTCGATATAGACAAAGGTGCGTTTAAACCCTCTAAAGAGCCACTGAAAACCTTATCTCAGTTCCGCGCGAACCGCAGCGGTGATGTGTTTTTTGGCCAGAATCTGATAGCGCTGAATGAAGGGATGATCCATGCCGGTGACCCGGTTGAAGTGCTGGAGTACAAAGAAAAAGAGCAGTATGAAGACCACTCCCCGAGCCGCATGACGCTCACGTGTGTGCAGCGAGAAGAGATTGCCCGTGATTTCGTGACATTCTGGCTAGAGCCTGATTCTGAGTCACTACCGACATACCTGCCTGGGCAGCATTTGCCGATTGAGGTTGCGATCGGTGGAGAACGCATCGGGCGACGCTATACCTTGTCGTCCAGCCCATCACGCCCCGGACGTCTGGCTATTTCGGTCAAGCGTATTGACGCGGGCAGAGTGTCAAACTGGTTACTGGACAATTTGCAGGTGGGCGACACGCTTGAAGCTGAGTCACCGAGTGGCAGCTTCCACCTCGGCGAGAAGCACGATCAGCCAATCTTACTTCTTTCCGCTGGCAGCGGCGTGACGCCTATGCTGTCAATGTTGCGTTATCTGGCCGATCATGATCAGGTCCGCGATGTTGTGTTCTACCACCAGTGCCGCACGGAAAGTGACATTCCGTGCAAACAAGAGCTTGAGGGACTCAAACGTCAGCATCCTGGGCTCAAAGTAGTACTGTCGCTGACGCAGCCTGCACCGGATTGGTTCGGCCTGAAAGGGCGTTTGACCCTGTCACATCTGAAGCAGATTAAAGACGTCGAGCAGCGCCAGGTGTTTGTGTGTGGCCCAGACGGATTTATGCAAAAGGCGAAGAATCTGTTGTTGAAACAAGGCCTGCCAGAGTCTATGTATCATCAGGAAGCTTTTGGCGTTGCTATCAGCGCACCTAAAGCGCTCAAAACGCTGCAAATCAGTGTCAATGGAACGCTTTTCGAAGGCAACAATCAAGCCACACTGCTGGAACAGGCTGAAGCGGCCGGTGTTCCGATTTCCAACAGTTGCCGAGCAGGGCTTTGCGGCGCGTGCCGGGTGACGGTGGAGTCTGGCAAAGTGGACCAGCCAGATGTGCCCGCCTTGCAGGACAATGACCGTTACATGGGCATCGCACTGGCGTGTTGCTGCGTGCCGGAAACGGATATCGAAGTCGTGAACTGAAAATGTTCACCAGACAAAAAAGAAAATCCCTGGTCACAAGACGTGACCAGGGTTTGTTGATTCACAACAACTCATGGATAGTTTTGGGTTTGTCGTTCAACGTTCGGGACATAGCCCGGCGGTGTCCGAAAACAATAAAACCTTAAAACAAATCCCGTTGTGCCGATACTGTCCAATTGGACAGGTTTTGGAGTCTGGTGATGGTTTTCAGAGCAAGGTCAAACCTGAGGTTGAATGTAGCCGCGCAGTATGGCTTTGGTGATTGCCTGATAGCGATTGACGGCCCCGAGTTTTTTGGCCGCGTTGTTGAGGTGAAATTTAGCGGTACGCTCTGAACAGCCGATGATCACGGCGATTTCCCAGGTACTTTTCCCTTCGGCTGCCCAGGTCAGGCACTGCAGCTCTCTTGCTGTTAAAAGTCTGGCCGGCGCCGTGCTGTGTAATTGGGGGTGAAAGTGGGCGATGTTTTCTGTGATTAATGGCGTCACTAATTGAGCCAGTAGTATCTGCTCATCCATTTTGTCATAATGACGGCCGTCAGACGTTGCGAAACTCATGCAGCCAAACTCACCGTTTAGTCCATGGAAAGGGACGGTGAAACCTTTACGCAGATCATTCAGTCGGGCTTCCTCAAAGATCTCCCGCCCGATACGCTCACTTTTATCGACGTGATCCCAGTTTATTGGCAGCACATGATTCATGCAGTATCTCGCCACCGGATCATGATGTGCGTAGCCACTTTCGGCGTATTGCTCACTCCAGGCCCGGGGATTGATAAGATTGAGCACATCCGCTTCTTCTTCCATACTTTCTTCGAGGTAGAGACCGAATAAAAACGATTCGTGGTTCAGCTCGTTCCCGATAGAAGTCAACAGAGTTTGCAGTTCGTCAACGCTGTTAACGCGTTGGTTTTCTTGGATTAAGCGTAGTAACTTATTCATTGCAGTGAAGTGATTGTCAGCTCTGGCGACAGTATATATCAACCTGTCGGGATAAAACCCTGAGTCACAGGTGCTCTCTCGAATTACATAACAAAGTGAGAGAGTGCCCATAATTTTCAAATAAATCAGGAGTTTGTTGATATGCAACTTCGCAATTATAAGACAAGTGATGCCAAAGCATGCTGGGCGTTGTTTTTTCACACAGTACATACGGTCACCGCTGCTGATTACACAGACGCGCAGCGCAATGCCTGGGCACCGGCCGATTTTTCGATGCAGACATGGCAACAGCGCCTAGACACCATCCGTCCCATCATTGCAGAAGAGGACGGACATCTGGCAGGGTACGCAGATTTACAAGCGGATGGACTGATTGACCACTTCTTTGTTAGCGTGCACTACCAGAAATGCGGTGTTGGTCGGTTTCTTATGGAAGAGATTGTTCGTCGGGCAAAAGAGAAAAATATGGCACGCCTCTACGCTCATGTGAGTAAAACCGCAAAGCCGTTTTTTTCAAAAAACGGCTTTGCGGTGGAGCGTGAGCAGGAAGTCGCGATTGGCGGTATTGCCCTGACGAATTATGTGATGAGCCGCCAGATATCGCCGGATCAACCATGAATACGTTATAGCTGACCGGTATTTTCGATAGGTGCCAGTGCTTTACGACGCAGTTTTACTTGAGCCAGAATCACACCTGAGATCACCATTAATCCGCCCATCAGATGATAAGTGTGGATCTGTTCACCGAGTAACGTGGCAGCCAGAGACACCGCCACCACTGGCAACAGGTTCATGAACATGGCGCTTGAATCCGCACCGATGGCATCAATGGCTTTGACCCAGAGCCAGGGGGCGAGCAGGGAGGCCATCACAGAAGCATACGCGATCAGCGGCAGCGACTCGTGGGTGGGTAGCAGTTGTTCACTGCTCAGCCATAACGGCGCTAACATCGCAACCGCAAAGAGTCCTTGCATGTATATCAGCGTCCAGTTGCTCAAGGGCATTTTCCAGCGTTTCAGCAGTACGCAATATGCTGCGTAGACCACTGCGGCCAGAACCATCAGAGCGTCCCCTTCAGTGACGTCTTGGTGGAGGAAGAAAGTGATGTCGCCTTGGCCAAGCATGAAGGCCAATCCGGCCAGAGACAGGACGCCACCTACCACACTCAAAGCAGACACGGGTTTGCCCAGCAAAGGCAGGCTCAAAAATACGCTCAGCAAAGGCACCAAAGAGGTGATCAATGACATATTGGAGGCGCTGGTGGTCAGGCCTGCGTAGTACCCCAATGATTGGTTCAGTACCATGCCCAGCATCGCCAGAAAAGCCAGTTTGGTCAGATATGGCTTAATTGTTGGCCATTGGCGTATAACCGTTGGCAGGCAAAAAGGTGTCAGCAACAGCATGGCAACAAACCAGCGGTAAAAGCTCATGGCACTGGGCTCAATGGCACTTGCGGCCATTTTGTTGACAATCGAGTTGCCGCCCCAGATGAGCACAGTGATTAACGGAAAGAGATAGATCATGTGACCCCCATCTCGAAATAATGGATGGAGCCTAGTCTGTCACGTCGCTATAATTGTATGTATCTGTAAAAAGACATTGAACGTGATAGGAAGACAAGTTTGAAAAAGAACGCCAGACACCTGCATCCTTCGTTATCTATTGACCAGGCACCATCAGACGTGTTTATGAATTTCGAAGCGTTTCTGTCGAATACCGAAACCCGTGTTCACAGTCATGCCTGGGGACAAGTGCAACTGATCAGCGGTGGTATTTTGGAAATGGAAGCGGAAGACACTCGCTTTTTGGCGCCTCCCCATCTGGCGATCTGGGTTCCCGCAGGCATCAAACATTGCAGTTATAACCGTAAGCCCATCGAGTATTGCTCGTTGAATATCGCTCGAGGGTTAACTCAACATTTTCCGGAACAAACCAGTTTAATTAAGGTCACGCCGATTGTTTCTGCAATCATTGATGATTTTCGTCGTCGGCACATCAATGTCGCTCAAAGTGAAGAAGACGTGCGTTTGGTTCAGGTGCTGCTCGACCAACTGGCCACACAAGATGTACAACATCAGTTCCTGCCGTCCACCGATAACAAATACCTGTCAACGATTCTCACCGCGGTCGAGGAAAACCCGACTGACAATACCAGCCTCAGTGAGTGGGCGGCGCGGGTGCATACCACCGAAAGAACCCTCGCCAGGCACTGTCAGGCTGAGTTGGGGATGAGTTTTACTGAATGGCGTTTAAGGGTGCGTTACCTGTTTTCCATGGAATTGCTGCGCAAAGGGCATTCGGTCAAAGAGGTGGCGTTGACCTTGGGCTACAACCAGGCCAGTCCGTTTATATCGATGTTTAAAAAATACTCCGGGCAGACCCCGGAGCAGTATAAGAATCGCTTGCTGTAAGTTTATTTGAGCTGCGTTAACACATAGTCCAACCCACCAGTCACAGCGGCGACTTGTGCGTCGTTGCACTCTTCATCGGTGACCTTTGGGCTGTCTGGGTAGACTTCGGTTGTCGTACCAAAGCGGCAATTCGTCACGCCACCACATAGACCCAGCTTTTTCATGGGGTACTCAATGACGCCCTCTTGAACCACCGTAGAACCGATGATTTCTCCGTTGTCGTCTGCTGGCGCAATGTGAGTCACTAAGCGAACCGCATCAATAACGGCTTTCTGAAACTCGGGGACGGGGTTGTCAGTATCTCCGACGGTGTAAAAGCCGTCTGGAATCATACCTGCCACGTATGCTTGGCCATCGCGAGCCGCCAGGGCGGGTCGAAACTCTGTTTCGTCAGTATCCGTGGTTTCGTGCAGGTCGATGTGGACCAGCACCTCACCCAGTTCGGACACCAGTTGAATCAGATTGGCTGACTCTTCTGCCGGGCTGTCGGCATAGAATGAACGGTTTGGGTCCAGCGCATTCGGATTCCAACGGTTGATGGTTTCGTAACCCCAAGGGCTGACACAAGGTGCGATCACCAGATTAAAGTGGGAGAGGTATTTGTCTGCCTGTGTCGCGGCAAACTTGAGTGCACCATGAACGCCACTGGTTTCGTAACCATGCACACCGCCAGTAATCAACACTGTGGGTTTGCTTTCGTCCCAATCGCGACTTTTGATGCAATACAGAGGATAACGTTCTGGGTCATAAGAGAGGGCTCCGTACTGTTCAACCAGAAAGGCGTCTTTTAGTGCCAGAATTTTAGGCACTACTTGCTGTTGGTACTCACGTTTGATTGTGGTGTGTTCACGCCAGGCTAGGCGTTCAGCGTCGCCCCACTTTTCTCCAGGTGTGCCGATAGGGTAGGTATATCCGTTACGCATCTTCGCGACCTTCTCTGTGATGTTCTATTTCAAGCCACATAGCTTAAGAGTGTTTAGAAGATTGAGCAAATGGTATCCATCTGAGCAATACTGAACAGCGTAACTATCGGAAATTTAGTTCAATTCTTGGCATTGAGGCCTTGAGAATCTGTCGGCTGATGTTACATTTGCTAACACCTGATACTTTGAGAATCGATTATGGCGGGATTAAGCCTTTTAACTCTTCTGGATGACATCACCACAGTGTTGGATGATGTTGCATTAATGTCTAAAGTGGCGGCGAAGAAAACAGCTGGTGTACTGGGTGACGACTTAGCTCTCAATGCGCAGCAGGTGTCTGGCGTTGCCGCGGAACGTGAGATCCCGGTGGTGTGGTCGGTGGCGAAAGGTTCGTTTCGCAACAAGTGCATTCTCGTTCCCGCAGCCTTATTGATGAGCTCCGTTGCGCCGTGGTTGATCATGCCGTTACTGCTGCTCGGAGGTTTGTTTCTGTGTTTTGAAGGCGCTGAAAAGGTGCTGGAAAAACTGTTTCATCACGGAGAAGCGCACTCTGAAAGTGAAGCAGAAGCCAATTTAGCCAATGCTTCGATTGATGAATATGAGAAGAAAAAGATCGCCGGCGCGATCCGTACTGATTTCATTTTATCGGCGGAAATCATCGTGATTGCATTGGGGACGGTGCAAGGTCAGGCGATGGCGACTCAGATTCTGGTGGTGAGCTTGATTGCAGTGATCATGACTATCGGGGTATATGGGTTGGTTGCCGGTATCGTCAAACTGGACGACTTGGGCTTCTATATGGAAAGAAAAGCCCAAGGTAAAGGCGTAGGTTCTGCCATTGGCCGAAGCCTTATCACATTTGCGCCCAAACTGATGAAGATCCTCACCGTAGTGGGGACGGCGGCGATGTTCTTGGTCGGCGGAGGGATCGTGGTGCACAACGTACCAATGATTCACCACTTGATTGAACCGATATTGCTTGAGTTGCCGAATGTATCACTGGCTCACGCGTTCATTCCCGTTATTCTCAACGGTCTGATTGGTTTATTAGCCGGACTGATTGTGGTCGCTGGCTGGAGTGTGATTGGTCGTCTGCGTCATTAAGTCCACTGCATCAGCAAAAGCCGACCTCTGAGTCGGCTTTTTTGTGTCAGTGCATCTGCAGTGCAATGTCTTCAATGGCGCGCTTGAGAGCCTCAACAGACTGGGCACCGGCAATCAGGTGTTTGCGGTTGATGATAATTGCAGGAACGGCGCTGATGCCAGCTTCAAGCCACTGTTGCTCGGTGGAGGCAACGGTCTCTGCCCAGCCGGGATCGCTCAGAACCTGCTTGGCGACTTGAGTATCAATCCCAACCTCTTCTGCGATGGCCAATAGAGTGTCGGGCAGGCTGATGTCACGATTGTCGGTGAAATAGGCTTCAAATAGAGCCATTTCCAGATCAAACTGTTTGTCCTGCGAACGGGCCCACATCAACAGTTGATGGGCTTGGCGGGTATTGTAGATACGCATGTCGTCGACAAAATGGAACGAAAACCCCACTTCTTGTCCCAGTTGGGTAATGGTTTTCCGGTTCTCATCGCTCATCGCTTTGGAGGCGCCATACTTTTCAGCTAAGTGTTGCTGTAAATTCTGTCCGCTCGGCCCCATGGCGGGGTTGAGTTCAAAAGGATGCCACTGAATTGAGGCGTCAAAGGTCTCGCCAAGTTGACTGAGTGCCAGTTCAAGCCTTTTGTATCCTATGATGCACCAAGGGCATACAACGTCTGACACAATATCAATTTGCACTTTGGGCATACCCGCTCCTTGGTTGTCGATGCGCGTAATGCGCGGGAGTCCTTTGGTTGTTTTTTGTACGAACTATAAACTTAACGCGTATTGACGTGAATTTCTACGCCCCTGATCTAATACACAGATAAAACGCAAAAGGGGGAACGACTTTAATCAGGCGTTTCTATAATAAGCCTGTCCAGATGAATGGACGTGGATAAATGGAAGAAATGCATGGAAAACGTTATGGCTACTGACGTCATTCTACATGCCTTTGACTGGCCTTATCAGCGCGTCGCTGAGCAAGCCAGTGCGATCAGCGCTGGCGGCTACAAATCGGTGCTGGTATCACCGCCTATGAAGTCGCTTACATCTGCGCAGGGCACGCAATGGTGGCAACGTTATCAACCCCAAGATTATCGTGTTATCGACAACCAGCTTGGTAACACTCAAGATTTCAAACACATGATCGCGGCGCTGGAAAAGCACGGCATCAGTGTGTACGCCGATGTCGTGTTCAACCATATGGCGAATGAGTCGTCTCTGCGCCTTGACTTGCAATACCCAAGCGCGGCGGATATGGCCGACTATGAGGCGCGAGCGGATTATTATCAGTCTCAGCGGTTGTATGGCGATCTCAGCCAGCCACTATTTACTGAACAGGACTTCGTCGAAGCGTTCGGCATCAAAGACTGGCAGGATAAGTGGCAAGTTCAGAACGGACGCATAACCGGTGGAGCAACGGACCCAGGACTGCCGACGTTACGTGCTCATCACCATGTCATCGTCCAGCAGCAGGAATACCTTAAGGCACTCAAAGCGCTGGGCGTGCGTGGTTTCAGAATTGATGCTGCCAAGCACATGAGTATTGAACATCTGAAAAACGTCTGGACCGAAACCATCACCCGGGACATGCACATTTTTGGTGAAATCATCACTGATGGTGGAGCCACGCGAGCGGAGTACGACATTTTCCTTGAGCCATACCTGGCTGAGACTCGTCTTGGTGCGTACGATTTTCCGTTGTTTCAGACCATGTTTGATGCTCTGGATGAGGGAGGCAGCCTGACATCGTTGGTGGATCCGTACTGTTTTGGGCAGGCATTGGCGAAGTACCGGGCGGTGACGTTTGCCATCACTCATGACATTCCAAACAACGATGTGTTTGAAAACTTGGTGATGGATGAAGCACTGGAACAGTTGGCCTACACGTACATTTTGGGGCGTGATGGTGGCGTGCCGCTGATATACACCGATCTCAATACCAGTGGTATCAATAACCACGTTGGTCAACCTCGTTGGGTCGATGCCTGGAAAGATCCCGCGATGCTTGCACGTATCCGATTCCACAATCAGATGCACGGTAAAATCATGACCGTACTGGAGGCCAATGATGACTTGTTGGTGCTTGCCAGAGAAGAAGCAGGGTTAGTGATCATCAATAAGTCCACACGTGGACAGAGGGTGGACATTGCTCAAAGCGGTACTCTTAAAGACCTGCTGTCTGATACGTTGTACACCGCCGTACAGGGTAAGTTGAGCCTGGATGTGGCGCCGGTGAGCAGCATGATGTTGGTGGTGCAGGAGTCATAAAAAAGCGCAGCAATTGCTGCGCTTTTTTACTGATAATTTTCGCCAGTCACTAATTGGTAGAGCTGTTCAAATTCTTCCTGGTTATTGTTGAACAAATCTTCAACGATCTGTTCCGGTTTGGCGCCTGACTGCATGCGTTTTTTTGCTTCGCGCATCGTCAGTACTAACTGGTGGCTGCGAGACAAAAATGAGTCGGAGTCCGGCTCCCAGCTTGAAATGGCTTCACTCAGTTCACTGGTGTAGAGCAGCGGAGAAAACGCGGCGACTTCACGTTTCAAGAGCTGAAGAATTTCGGCTTCGACGTCGGGTTTTACTTTGGCATGCACCAACTTGTTCATTAACGCGTTGCTGAGTTCGGTCTGCTTTACATACCCAGCCTGACTCGGCAATGGATCGGTGTTTCGCACGGAAAAGTCGACCCGCTCAATTTTAGTGGCCGGAAAAAAGGACAAAGCGCACAGACAATCAAACGGAATCCAGACAGAATCACCAGTTTCGACAGCGTATTCATTTTTCCCCAATCGCAGCAACATCAGCCCTTCCGTTACGCGAATAAGACTATGTTTGAGGGCTTTTTTACGAGGCGTGGTGACAAGGTACGCATATCGTGTCACCTGATGTTCAATAGCGTAGTTCATTAGAGCTCTCTCTCATATTGGGCCGCTAAGGGTAACGATTATCATATAAATTGCAAACTTAGCACGGAAATCGTTGCAGATCTCTGGTCTGACCTTCAGAATTCTGTTAGTACTTTAGCTGTTATGTCCGCTAAGTATGCGTAGAATAGGCCAGCTTTTTTTTTGATGTAGTAAACAATGACTTCTAATAACGATCCATATATTGATATTCGTCCCTACAATGACGATGAAATTCCTGCTGCTATTGAGCGCTTGATTAACGATGAAGAGTTTATCAACGCCATCCTCCAGCATCGCTTTTCAAACCATGCTACATGGTTTAAAGCGCTGATGTCTCCGATAGTCAAGATTTACCTGAAGTTTAAATGGGCGAAGCTGACGTCTGTTGAGGCGATACAGCTAGAAGTGAAAAAATATCTGGATCAAACCATCGAGTCGACCACCAAAGGGGTGACGTACTCAGGCCTTGAGAAGCTGGACAAAGAGACGGCTTACTTGTTTGTGTCTAACCACCGTGATATCGCGATGGATCCAGCGTTAGTGAATTACGGGCTGTACCAGAGTAGTCACAAGACGGTGCGTATTGCGATCGGAGATAATTTGCTGAAGAAGCCGTGTGCCACTGAACTGATGCGGCTCAACAAGAGCTTTATCGTAAAACGTTCAGCGAAAGCGCCACGTGAGATGATGAAAGCACTCGGCACGTTATCGTCTTATATTAAGCATTCTCTAGATACGGGCAATTCAATTTGGATCGCCCAGAAAGAGGGACGAGCAAAAGATGGCAACGATTTTACCGATCCGGCGATCCTGAAGATGTTCCATGTTGAAGGCCGTAAGCAAAAAATGCCTTTCCCTGACTACATTAAATCGTTGCGTATTGTTCCGGTGTCTATTTCGTATGAGAACGATCCGTGTGATACGGCTAAGGCCATTGAACTGTTCGAAAAAGCCACCAAAGGAAAATACGAAAAGGGTGAGTTTGAAGACATCGAAAGCATCATTCAGGGTATCGTTGGCTACAAAGGGCGTATTCATGTGGCATTTGGTGATGTGATCGATCAAGATTTTGAAACCCCGGACGAACTGGCCAAAGAGATTGATCGCCAAATTCACGATCATTACAAACTGTTCCCGATTAACCACCTAGCGGCGGGCAGCAATGAAGGCGTGACCGATGAGGTTCGTGCGCTGCTGCAAACCAAACTTGATAAGCTGCCGCAAGGGGCACATCAGTACCTGTTGGACAGCTACGCCAATCCGGTCAGAAATATTGTCTGATAAAAAAGAGATGCGATGGCATCTCTTTTTTGTTTCTGTTAACGGGCAACCGCGCCATTGAGAGTTAAGTTTGTCGGCCACTTGCTGATTTGGTTGCCGCCGAGATAGATGTTGCCTTTTACCGTCATGGTGTCTGGAAACTGAGAGATTTTTGAGCCACCGATAAACAGGCTTCCGTCTACCGTTAACCCTTCCGGCAATGACTCCAATGGCGTTCTGATCACGCTCAGATCGCCTTTCACTCGAAGCCTTGGTGGCAGTCGGATTAGTGGCGTGTCGGTAAAATTCAAATATCCGCCCACTCGCACGCCGCGTGGCCATTGTTTTACTTGAGAACCAAGCAAGTTTGCATAGCCTTTGATCTTGGTCCCGCTTTGTATCCGGCTTAGTTGGCTGTTGGAAGCGTCCAGACTGCCCTGAATGTCCATATCGGCTGGTAGTGTCTTGATCGCGGTTTTGGCAATGTTCAAATTGCCTTTCACCACCAGGCCATCCGGTAAACTGGTATACGGTTTATTACGCAGATCCAGGTTGCCGTAATTGTCCAGATGATTCAGTAACCGGTAACTGTCGAGTGGTTCCGCTATCAGGGATGCAGGTAAGCAGATCAGAAATAATACAAACAAGTGACGCATGAGGTATCAAGGAGTGGCGGTAACATTACACCTAGTATCGGCAGGAGGGCCGAGAGCTTCAATCAATATTGGAGAAATCGCCATGGTGGCGGTGCCGGGATCACAAAAGCGGGTATTGGAATCCCGCTGTTGTGAGCTGACTGTACTGGTTTTAGCGTGACAGAGAACGAGTTTTGAGTTCGAAGATCAGTTTCTCGGCGCTAACTTCAAATTTAAAGCGTGCATGGAGCTCGTTGCTGGCATCGTTCATCGGCGAAACTTCAAACTCTACGTTTTGGCAGACTTCTTTCGCCAGTGCGGCGTATTTTTCAAACTCTGCTTCCAGTTGAGAACGACTGGCGCCAAACAGGGTGACTTCTGCCACTTCGTCGCCTTCTTTGATGATAAAACCCATTTCACCTGCGCAACCACAGGCTTCGCACACATCCTGAGTCTCAAATTGATCAGTGCTCATCTCAATTACCTCTTACCTGAAAAGGCTTCCAGTGTAGCGAGAAG
>NZ_WXWP01000150.1:0-12864 GCF_009904765.1 Vibrio sp. V39_P1S14PM300 | reverse complement strand
TAGTAAGTGTCGCTCCGCTCTTATCGGGGCGATAAATATAAAAACGACAGGTTATCTATTCCAACCCAAAACAAACCTAGAGCTATCGACGACCATTAAGAGGCGTAATCAATGTTACAAAAAAAAGATGCAATGAGCGCTATTGCTAGCTACCGAATGGAAAGCACATTACGTGGGGTAGACCTTAACCTGTTGACGGTATTCGATGCCGTGATGCAGGAACAAAACATCACTCGCGCCGCGCACAATCTGGGCATGTCTCAGCCAGCGGTCAGTAACGCGGTTGCTCGTCTGAAAGTGATGTTTAATGATGAATTGTTCATGCGTCAGGGACGTGGTATTCAACCCACACAACGCGCTCGCCAGCTGTTTGGTCCGATTCGTCAGGCATTACAGCTGATCCGCAATGAGCTGCCAAGCTCGATTTTTTCTCCTGAAACGTCAACTCGTCTGTTCAAACTGGCGATTTGCAGCCCTTGTGACATGCGCTTTGCACCTAAGATCATGACTTCCGTGCATGAACAGGCACCGAATGTGCAACTGCATCTGGATGCAGAGTTCGACCGTAAGCTGGCCGAACGTATGCGTTATCAGGAAATTGATTTTGTTATTGATTACGCCCGTTTTGATGATCAAGGCTTCTCCAGCACTGAGATTTTTCAGGACGAGCTGGTGGTCGTTGCCGCCAAAGCGCACCCTCGTGTTCAGGGAGAGGTGAGCGCAGAACAACTGCGTGCAGAGAAACACGCCAAATTGTCGAAGATTCACGGTCAACGCAGTTTTTCCGAGCAGGCATACCGTGAAATGGATTGTCAGCCTTATTACGAGGGCACCAGTTTAAGTAATGTGCTGTACGTTGTTGGGCAGTCTGAACTGGTAACGATCGCGCCACGCTGGATGGTGGAAAATGCCGCCAACAAAGACCAGTTGCAGATGTTGGCGTTGCCGTTTGAGAACGCCAATATCAGCGGATATCTGAGCTGGCATGAATCCAGTGAAAAAGACAAAGGTCATATCTGGATGCGCGATCAACTGATGATGATCTGTGGCGAAGTGGTGGCATTGTCGTAAGGCAATTTTGGCACCAAACTGACGGTAAAAACCTTGAACGGAGCTCTTCGTTCAAGGTTTTTTACTATTTAGGTGGCTAACTTTGACGTCTGTCAGTTGCCTTTTCTGGCCTTGATTGTACACTTGTGCGCTCAAAAAAAGCTTACAGGTGTAAGCCAAAGGTACAAAGCATGGCCAATTTAGATTTTCACATTGTTAAACGTATTCGCGCTCAGATTGCTCAGGGTGGCGCACGCATTGCTCTGAAGCAGAAAGACGGCGCTGTATGGCAGGGCATCAGCTGGACACAACTGGGGATCGAAATCGATCAGTTGTCACGCGCGCTGCTGGCACAGGGCATCGCGGTACAGGACAAAGTGGCGATTTTCTCCAACAACATGTCGCGCTGGACCATTGCTGATTTGGCCGCGTTGCAAGTTCGCGCGGTGCCGGTACCCATATACCCGACCAATACGGCGGCGCAGTCCGCGTACATCGTTGACAATGCCGATGCCCGTATACTGTTTGTCGGTGAACAGGCGCAATACGATGCGGCATTAAATCTCCTGGAGCAATGTCCGCAGCTGGAACTGATCGTGGCCATGTCGGATGATGTCGAATTGAGAGATTGCCCGCAAGCGCTGAGCTGGGAACGCTTTATGGCACAGGGCGAACAGAGCGAGCAAGCTGAGTTGGAACAACGCCTGGAGCAGGCGTGTATGGATGACTTACTCACGCTGATTTATACCTCTGGTACCACCGGCCAGCCCAAAGGGGTGATGCTCGACTACGCGAACATTGGCGCCCAGTTGGAAGGGCATGATCTGCGTCTGAGTCTCACTCAGGAGGACGTATCACTGTGTTTTCTGCCTTTGTCACACGTTTTTGAGCGCGCCTGGACGTTTTACGTATTGTACAAAGGGGCAACCAACTGTTATCTGCAAGACACTATGCAGGTGCGTGACGCTCTAAGTGAAGTTCGTCCGACTGTGATGTGTGCGGTTCCCCGTTTTTACGAGAAAATCTTCTCTGCGATTCACGAAAAAGTCGCGCGAGCGCCCTTTCTCCGTAAAGTACTGTTCACCTGGGCGGTCAACATGGGGGCCAAAATGTCTCTCTGTCAGCAACAGAATCGCCAACCGTCTCTGTTGCTGAAAAAATCTTACCAGCTGGCGGATAAACTGGTGCTGTCTAAACTGCGCGATCTGCTCGGCGGACGAATTAATTTCATGCCGTGTGGGGGGGCCAAACTGGATGAGACCATCGGGCGCTTTTTCCATGCAATGGGCATCAACGTCAAACTTGGTTACGGTATGACCGAAACCACAGCGACCGTCTCCTGTTGGGACGATCGTTGTTTTAACCCTGACTCCATCGGCATGGCGATGCCGGGCGCGCAGGTGAAAATCGGTGACAATAATGAGATTTTAGTCCGCGGACCTATGGTCATGCGCGGTTACTACAAAATGCCGGAAGAAACGGCAAAAAGCTTTGACGAGCATGGATTCCTGAAAACTGGCGATGCTGGGCAGATTGATGAGCAGGGGAACTTGTTTATTACCGACCGGATCAAAGAGTTGATGAAGACATCCGGTGGTAAATACATTGCCCCGCAAATGATCGAAGGCACGTTAGGCAAAGACCATTTTATTGAGCAGATTGCCGTGATCGCCGATACGCGCAAGTTTGTTTCGGCGTTGATCGTACCGTGTTTTGATAGCCTGGAGCAGCACGCGAAAGAGCTGAACATTAAGTATCATGATCGAATGGAGCTGATCAAACATCATCAGATTGTTGCCATGTTCGAAACGCGCATCGCCGACCTGCAACAAGAGCTGGCAAAATTTGAGCAGGTGAAAAAATTCAAATTGTTGCCGAAAGCCTTCTCAATGGATGACGGTGAACTGACCCCGACGCAGAAACTGCGTCGAAAAGTCATCCATGACCGATATCAGGATGAAATCGACGAAATGTACACTGAGAATTCAAAAAAGAGATAAAAACCTGCACTCAAGCTGGTTAATCAGATAAAAAATCCTCCTGCTCAGCGTGACTGCTGTGGGAGGATTTTTTATTGCTTGTTTGCAGATTGGGCGTGGCTCTTATTCTTTCATGCATGTGAGTCTGGTGGTTGTGTTGTGGAATTTTATTCTTTTTTTTGGTGAAGTGTTAATCATAACTCCCGTATTTTTTCTTCTTTGTGACATCCTTTTCTTATAATTTCCTCTTTTTAAGCATGTTGTTGATGGTGTGACTTTTGTCACGTTAGACCGCTCAGGAATTACACGCTACAGTGGGAGCTCACTCGTTTTTGTTATGACAGAAACGAGGCATAGCCGAAAGAGTGAACGTATTTCGAATTAGGCTACGAATAAGACCTAGACTATGTAAAACCAGAACAATGGCGCTGACCTGGCGTGATTGGATGCTGGTAAGGAGAAAAATATGGCAATGTTGTCCGGCGCAGAGATGGTCGTCCAGTCTCTGATCGAAGAGGGCGTAGAGCAGATCTTTGGTTACCCAGGTGGCTCGGTGCTTGATATCTACGATGCTCTGCATGAAAAAACTGACAAAATCAAACACGTGCTGGTTCGCCATGAACAAGCAGCGACTCACATGGCCGATGGTTATGCCCGTGCAACAGGCAAACCAGGCGTCGTGTTAGTCTGCTCCGGCCCAGGAGCAACCAATACCATTACCGGCATTGCGACCGCCTACATGGACTCTGTGCCGATGATTGTGATTTCAGGCAACGTGCCAACGAACCTGATCGGCAACGATGCGTTTCAGGAGTGCGATATCGTCGGTGTGTCCCGTCCGGTGGTGAAGCACAGCTTCCTGGTAAAAAATGCGGAAGATATCCCCGAAACAATTAAAAAAGCCTTCTATATTGCGTCAACGGGTCGTCCAGGCCCTGTGGTGATCGATCTGCCGAAAGATGTGATGAGTCCGCAGATCAAATTGCCTTATGCCTATCCGGAGACAATCAAAATGCGCTCCTACAACCCGACGACATCCGGCCACAAAGGTCAGATCAAAAAGGCTTTAAAAGCGCTCCTGGATGCGAAAAAACCGGTGCTGTACATCGGTGGCGGCGCGGTAATTTCCGGCGCCGACGAACAAATTCTTAAACTGGCAGAAGTATTGAACCTGCCGGTGGTCAGTACCTTGATGGGGCTTGGCGCTTTCCCGGGCACACACCATAACTCTTTGGGTATGTTGGGGATGCACGGCACTTACCAAGCCAACATGGCCATGCACAATGCCGATCTGATCTTCGGCATTGGTGTGCGCTTTGATGACCGCACCACCAACAATCTGGAGAAATACTGCCCGGATGCCAAAGTGATGCACATTGATATAGATCCGTCGTCCATCTCAAAAAATGTGCGGGTCGATCTGCCTATCGTTGGTTCGGCCGAGAAAGTCTTGGACACCATGCTGACACTACTGGTTGAACAAGGCGGCACGAACGATGTTGACGCACTGCAAAGCTGGTGGCAGGATATTCAAGGGTGGCGTGATCGCAATTGCCTGGCTTATGAAACTTCTCCTGAGCGTATCAAACCCCAACAGGTGATAGAAACGCTGCATCGACTGACCAACGGTGATGCTTATGTGGCTTCTGATGTGGGTCAGCACCAGATGTTTGCGGCGCTGTATTATCCGTTCAATAAGCCGCGGCGTTGGATCAACTCCGGCGGTCTGGGCACGATGGGATTTGGTTTTCCTGCCGGTCTGGGGGTTAAATTTGCCAAGCCGGATGAGGAAGTTGTGGTGGTGACAGGTGACGGCAGTATCCAGATGAACATACAAGAACTGTCAACCGCGATGCAGTACGACATTCCGGTGAAAATTATCAACCTTAACAACCGTTTCCTCGGCATGGTCAAGCAATGGCAGGACATCATTTATCAGGGGCGTCACTCCAACTCGTATATGGACTCAGTACCGGACTTTGCTGCGATTGCAGAAGCGTACGGTCACGTCGGTATCCGTATTTCGACGCCGGACGAACTCGAAGCTGGGCTGAAAAAAGCGTTGGCGATGAAAGATCGTCTGGTGTTCGTCGACATCAATGTGGATGAAACCGAACACGTTTATCCGATGCAGATCAAAGGCGAGGGTATGGATAAGATGTGGCTGAGCAAAACGGAGAGAACCTGATATGAGACACATAATTTCACTGTTAATGGAAAACCAGCCGGGTGCTCTGTCTCGGGTCGTTGGTCTGTTCTCTCAGCGTGGGTACAACATCGAATCGCTTAATGTATCCCCAACGGATGATGAAACGTTATCGCGTCTGAACGTCACCACCACATCTGACGAAATGCAGTTGGAGCAAATCCAGAAACAGCTTCACAAGTTGATCGATGTACTGAAAGTACAGGAGGTGTCGGAGCTGGAGCACATCGAACGTGAGCTGCTGCTGGTGAAAGTTAAAGCGAGTGGTTTCGCCCGGGCGGAAGTGAAACGGACTGCCGATATATTCCGTGGTCAGATCGTTGATGTGACCGCTTCACAGTACACGGTTCAAATTGCGGGAACGGCCGAGAAACTCGATGCCTTCATTGCCGCATTGTCCGAAGTTACCGATGTGATTGAAGTGGCGCGTAGCGGTGTCGTAGGGATTGCCCGTGGTGAGCGAGCGCTTAAAGCTTAGCGTGTTTTATCTGACTCATATCGCGACCAACAAAAAAGCCACCGTCAGGTGGCCTTTTTACGGTTAGAGCATTAGCTTAGTGCAGGATCCGTGCACGGATGGTACCTTCAATGCCTTTTAGTTTGGCCAATGCCTCTTCTGAACGTTCGGTTTCAACATCAATCACCACATAACCGATGTCTGCCGATGTTTGCAGATACTGACCTGCGATGTTAATGCCGTCCTGCGCAAAGATGGTGTTGATTTGAGTCAGGATACCCGGACGGTTGGTGTGAATATGCAGCAGACGCGACGTACCGCGATGTTCTGGTAGTGACACTTCCGGGAAATTGACGCTCGATAATGTAGAGCCGTTGTCTGAGTATTTCGCCAGTTTGCCGGCGACTTCCACCCCGATGTTTTCCTGCGCTTCCTGAGTTGAGCCGCCTACGTGCGGTGTCAGAATCACGTTGTCGAATTTTTGCAGTGGCGATTCGAACGGATCGGCGTTGGTTTTCGGCTCCACCGGGAACACATCGATCGCTGCGCCAGCCAAATGGCCAGACTCCAGAGCGTGACACAGTGCTGGAATGTCCACGACCGTGCCGCGCGCCGCATTGATAAATATCGCGCCCGGTTTCATACGTGCGAATTCAGCTTCGCCCATCATGTCTTTGGTTTCTGGCGTTTCTGGTACGTGCAGGGAAATCACGTCACATTTGTTGAGCAGTTCGCTCATGGTGTGGATCTGCGTTGCGTTGCCTAACGACAGTTTGTTTTCGATGTCGTAATAATAAACACGCATCCCCAGGTTTTCAGCGATGATGCCAAGTTGGGTGCCGATATGGCCGTAGCCTATGATACCCAGGCGCTTGCCGCGCGCTTCAAAGGAGTGGTCAGCGCTTTTTTTCCAGATCCCACGATGGGCGAGGGCATTTTTTTCAGGAATGCCGCGCAGCAACAACAGAACCTGACCGAGTACCAGTTCGGCCACGCTGCGGGTGTTGGAAAATGGGGCGTTGAAGACGGGGATACCGCGTTTTGCTGCCGCATTCAGATCAACCTGATTCGTACCGATACAGAAACAGCCAATAGCCACCAGTTTTTCTGCCGAGTCGATCACTTGCTGAGTAATGTTGGTACGGGAACGCAGGCCGATGAAGTGCACATCTTTGACAGCTTCCAGCAGCTCGTCTTCAGGCAGGGAGCCTTTATGATATTCGATGTTGGTGTAACCGGCAGCTTGCAGCACCTCGACGGCAGACGGGTGCACACCCTCCAGCAGGAGGATTTTGATCTTCTCTTTATCCAACGAAACTTTGGCCATTATGTTCATCCTTTAAATGGGGAAAGGGGGCTTAACTGGCGCACAGTGTATAAAAGTGACTAAAACTCAGGTTTCAGAGCACATCTTATCGGGACGCAAACGTTTTCCCTGTGCGTCTTCTGAACATTAAAGTAACAAAAAAAAATCACTTTGGGTAAGAAAATTACGGAATAAGCCATGCTTTTTCTAGAGAAAAGTAAAAAAAACGGCACCTAATGGTGCCGTTTGTAATCAAATGACGGAAATCATGTGCTTTAGTCTTCGACTTTCGCACCTTGTGGGGTGCCGGTGATGACCACATCTGCGCCGCGGTGTGCAAACAAACCGACAGTCACGACCCCTGGTAGTGCATTGATTTTGTCTTCCATGTCTTTCGGATGCGTGATCTGCATATTGTGCACATCCAGAATCACGTTGCCGTTGTCGGTGATGACCCCTTCACGGTACGCCGGATCGCCACCCAGTTTCACTAATTCACGGGCCACGTACGAACGGGCCATCGGAATGACTTCCACAGGAAGCGGGAATTGTCCCAGCACGTCCACGGCTTTGGTGTCATCAACGATACAGATAAACTTATCGGCAATGGCGGCGACGATCTTTTCGCGAGTCAGCGCTGCACCACCCCCTTTGATCATTTCACGAGCCGGGTTGATTTCATCGGCACCGTCCACATAGACATCCAGTTTGACCACATCGTTGCAGTCGTACACTTCGATGCCCAGTGCTTTGAGTTTTTCGGTAGAAGCTTCTGAGCTGGACACGGCACCCTGGATGTCGTCTTTGATTGAGCCCAGTGCATCGATGAAGTGATTCACGGTAGAACCGGTACCGACACCGACAATGCTGTCTTTTTCAACATATTTCAGCGCAGCCCAACCCGCGGCCTTTTTCATTTCATCTTGAGTCATGCCCATCTCCTGAATGCTTGAGTTAAAGTGTTATCGCGGCGCGATTATAGCCTCATTGCCGGTGGATTCCCATTGCCAGATCCGGCTTGGGGTCACTATTTTGGGCAGTGGTATATCCCAGGATTCAATCGGTAGCTGTTCGACGTGCTGGCAGTCGTGCGCCAGACCCACAGGCCGGGGACCACGACCGGTTTTAAACCAGCTTTCAAGCGTCCGGTCGTAATAGCCGCCGCCCATACCGAGTCGGTGACCACGTGAATCGAATCCCACCAAGGGAGTGCAGATCAGATCCAGTTGCTGAACTGGCCGAATGTGCTGTTGGGCCAGTCTCGGTTCAGCGATACCGAATTTGTTGAACACCATCGGACTGTCAGCGCGATAGCGGAGGAACAACAGATGGCCGGGAGAGAAAGGATGCAGGACAGGCAGGTAGGTCTCTTTGCCTTCGGCCCACAGCGCATCGATCAAGGGGCGGGTATCCAGTTCACCGTCGGTGGAGAGATACAGGGCAATGTGCTGGCTGGTTTGGTACTCTGGCAATTGAGAAAATTGTTTCACCAGATCGAGTCCGGCCAGACGCTGGGTGTCACTGCAAAGTTGATTGCGTCTTTCGCGTATCTGGCGGCGAAAGTCCTGCCTTGAAAGGTTCATACCAATTACCTTGAGATTGTTCTTGGTATCGATAGGATACCCCAGAGTGCCGTTGAGGATTGTGGCCCTTGAACCAGCTGGTTCAAGGCGGATCAGCAATGATAACCGTAGGCTTCTCGGTACGGGCCGAGCTTGCTCAATAGCTACCAAGTACTAACCCTTAGGTATTGCTTATCGGCTCAGGGACTTACATCCTGCTGACGCACACTCCAGGGTAAATTTGGTCGTCTGGTAAAAGCTACTGCTGTCCTGGCTTCACTTTATTTAACACTTCATCGAGTGTTATGGAGAGCTTTTCCATCCGCTCTGTCAGCGCTTGACGATCCAGCGCTTCTTCATTCTTAGATTGCAATTCGTAACAAATGTTCAGTGCGGCAATGGTTAACAACTGCACTTCATTGGTCACTTTGGTGCGAGAGGTCATTTCATGGATACGGTTATTTAGGTCATCGGCCGCTCTCAGCAATGACTCTTCCTGTCCCTGAGGACAATTGACCCGGGTCAGTTTGCCCAGTACTTCAATTTCAACCGCTTGATTACTCATGTTTGATGAACTCTTTACGCGCCTTATTGGGTCGGTGGAATATGCGCCACCGAGGAGGAAACTATAGGAAAAGCGCCTTTAAGATTCAAGCTTTTCCACTGACCATTGAGCAAAACAAAGCCTAACAACACAGGATTTGGGCAATTTGCACAAAAGCTGCCCACATTTAAGGAACTCAACGTTTTCGCTCTGGGTGCGAAGTGATAGGATTAGCTTTATTTGTCACAATTAGGCTTCCCATGAGCAAAACTACACTCCCTGACTACCTCGGCGCTGCCACTGAACTTCAATCGGCCGGACTGGCTGTCAACCCAGCGGAACTGCATGGTCTGCTCACAGGGATGCTCAGTGGCGGATTAAGTTTAAATGATGACAGTTGGCAGCCGCTGCTGTTTGATTACACTAACGATGGTATGGGCTGGCCAAGCGGTGCGCTGTTGGTGGCCAAATCTGTGCTGGAAGCAAGCAAACAAGAGATGACCGGCACCAGCCTGGAGATGGAACTGCTTTTGCCAGATGATGATGCAGGCGCCAGCCTGTTTGATCTGGCGGACGGGGTTGCCGATTGGGTCAACCATTTTATTTCCGGCCTGGGGCTGGTGAACGCCGGGTTGAAAAATGCGTCGGCAGATGTGAAAGAAGCGCTGGCGGATATGGAAGAGATTGCCCGTCTTGGCATTGATGAAGATGACGATTTAGGTGAGCAGGCACAGCTGCTGCTTCAGGTGGTCGAACATATTAAAGCCTGCGTACTGACCATCCATGCAGAACTGGGTAGCCGGCCGGCGCCTGAGAGTACGCCCACCATTCACTAAGCAGGTACCAGGATGAAGCCGTTTGATGTAGTGATTGCTGGCGGTGCAATGGCCGGGATGACTCTGGCGCTTGCACTGGATCATCTTAGTAATCAGCAACTGTCTATTGGGATTGTGGAACCGTTTCACACCGATCATCAAGCCCACCCGGGATTCGATTCGCGATCCATTGCGCTGTCGCATGGTACGGTTGAGACACTCAAGCAGTTTGCCTTATGGGAGACGCTTGCTGAGGTGGTGACTCCGATTGCACACATTCATGTGTCTGACCGTGGCCACGCAGGTATGACGGACATTGATCGCCAAGAGCTGGGATTGGCCGCTCTGGGGTATGTGGTCGAGTTGGCGGATGTGGGCCGTCTCTACCAGCAAAAAATCAGCCAGTGTCCGCAAATTACCCTGTTTTGTCCGAATGCCGTGGCCGATGTTAAGCGCACAGACAGCCATGCTTTGGTGTCACTTCGGGACGGAACACAGCTCAAAACCCGGCTGCTGGTGGCAGCAGATGGCGCGGTGTCCACTTGTTGCCAGCAGTTGGGGCTGCCGCTTCAGGAGCATGATTTTGGTCAGGTGGCATTGATCGCCAATGTGCTGTGTCAACAGGCTCATCAGGGGCGTGCATTTGAACGCTTTACCCAGCATGGGCCATTGGCGTTGCTACCGATGAGTGAAGGACGAATGTCGTTGGTTTGGTGTATGCCGCCCGAACAGGCTGAGCGCGTTCTGGCTTTGGATGACACACAGTTCCTTGCTGAGCTGCAACGCGACTTTGGCTGGCGTTTGGGGAAATTCTCAAAAGTGGGAAGCCGGGCGAGTTATCCCCTATTACTGCGTTACCGGGAGGCTAATATCAGTCACCGCTTTGCTATTGTTGGTAATGCAGCGCAAACTTTGCACCCCATCGCCGGGCAGGGGTTCAACCTGGGCATTCGCGATGTCGCCAGCCTGGCTGAAGAACTGCTGAACTCGCTTGATGATGTCGGACGCTACACCGCGCTGGCGGCGTTCAGTCAGCGTCGCCATGATGATCGGAACCGTACCATTCAATTGACGACGTCACTGGTACACATATTTTCAAATGATTGGCTGACATTGCGTATGGGACGCAATCTTGGCCTGGCTGCGATGGACAATATCCCGGCGCTCAAGGCACCTTTGCTGAGACGAACGCTCGGACTGGTCGACCGCTAACGGAGACGGATTAAGGTAAAAACATGATGCAGAGCGTTGATATTGCCATTGTGGGTGGTGGTATGGTGGGGTTAGCTCTGGCTGCCGCATTTAAGGACAGCGATCTACGGATAGCGGTCATCGAAGGTCGGACTCCGGATGAATCTCTGGCGGAATTGCCCGATGTGCGCGTGTCCGCACTGAGCCGTTCCAGTGAAACTATTTTACGTAATCTGGGTGTTTGGGAAGGTATCACCCGGCGACGATTGTCGCCGTATTCCGCGATGGAAGTGTGGGAACAGGACAGCTTCGCCCGGATCGAATTCAGTGCGAATGCGCTGGGGCAGCCGGATCTGGGACACATCGTTGAAAACCGTGTGATTCAGTTGGCCCTGCTGGAGCAGGTTCAGCAGATGAACAATGTGACGTTATACATGCCCGCCACCTGTCACTCTCTGGCCGTCAGTGAACGCGAAGCCTGGCTGACACTGGACAACGGACAGGCACTGACTGCCAAGCTGGTGGTCGGAGCTGATGGCGCTAATTCTTGGGTTCGTCATCAACAGGATATTCCTCTGACCCACTGGGATTATGGTCACAGCGCGATCGTGGCCAATGTTTATACCGCGGACACTCATGACAGTGTCGCACGGCAGATCTTCACACCGAATGGGCCTCTGGCATTTTTGCCTTTGCAAGATCAACATCTTAGCTCGATTGTCTGGTCAACCGATCCCAGCCGGGCTGAGCGCTTGATGGCGTTGTCGGATCGTGAATTCAACAAAGTGCTCACCGCCGAGTTCGATGCCCGCTTGGGGTTGTGTGAAGTCCGTGGCGAGCGGGCAGCGTATCCACTTAAGATGCGTTATGCCCGTGATTTCATCGCCCAGCGTATTGCTCTGGTTGGTGACGCGGCGCATACCATTCACCCGTTAGCAGGGCAGGGCGTGAATCTCGGGCTGTTGGATGCCGCCAGCTTAGCGCAAGAGGTGTATGCGCTGTGGCGTCAGGGAGAAGATATCGGTGCGCGTCGTAACCTGCGTGGCTACGAGCGCTGGCGCAAAGCCGAAGCGGCGAAGATGATTGCTGCGATGCAGGGATTCCGCGATCTGTTTGACGGGAACAATCCGGCGAAGAAGCTGATTCGTGGTCTGGGAATGAAACTGGCAGGCCAGCTGCCCGGCGCGAAAGATGAGATCATGAAGCGTGCCCTGGGACTAAAAGGCCATTTGCCTGATTTGGCAAAGCGAACAGTGTATGCGGATTAAACCATTAGAAAGGTAAAAGGGTTGGCCAGTGGCCAACCCTTTTTAATTCATTTTATGCATAGGCACAGCGCAGTTTCATGATTTCGCTGTTGATTTCTTTGACCGCCTGAAAATGACGGGCTTCGGCACGATCCGGCAAGATCAATTTGCCGTTATCAAATTCAAATTTGCCAATTCCATAGATGTAAATTCTTCCCTTGAATAATCGACTCACGTGTTTAGCAATCATACCGGGGATATAGCGCTTAAACAGTCTCATATCTTTATCCTTGTTTTTTCTGGCACCGCAAATTGTAAGTAAGACTGGTTTAAAATTGTGTGACAGTCTTGGAGAAATATGCAGTGGATATCGACTTTGTTGGATATTTGTGCTGCTGTAGGCAGATTCTCAGATAAATATCCAAGTTTATGTGATGCTTACCTCATTTTAGTTCGGTGTGTGGAACTACCTAATGAACTGAGACGCGCACATTAGGCACGAGAATT
>NZ_WXWP01000393.1:0-39611 GCF_009904765.1 Vibrio sp. V39_P1S14PM300 | reverse complement strand
CGTCTGCAAGCTCTTCGGAGCCTTATAAAACAAGGAAATGTTTTACGTTAGCGTGGAGGAAGCACTGTGGGTTTAACGAATATTGCCGAGCAAACCGACAATATAAATCACTTGATCAGTAAACATGATCAACGTGTGATTGAACGATTTATCGAACAACACCCAGATGTAACAACCGTGGATTTGATCCTGTTTGACATGAACGGTGTTGTCCGCGGCAAACGCATCAATACACCTCAACTGGGCAAAGTCGTCGAGCAAGGTATTTGCCTGCCGGCTTCCGTATTTGCGCTCGATATTTGTGGTGAAACCGTCGAAGAAACCGGATTGGGTTTTGAAAAAGGAGATGGTGACTGCATCTGCAAACTGGTGCCAGACTCGCTGCAACTGATCCCCTGGCAGGAAAGCAGTGCTCAAGCCATTGTCACTATGTATGAACCCGACGGACAGCAGCCGTTTTTCGCCGACCCTCGCCATGTTCTGACTCAGCAACTGGAAAAGCTGCAACAAAGCGGCTATCAGCCTTGTGTGGCGGTTGAGCTTGAGTTTTATCTTCAGGATCAGCAATCCGATGAGGCGGGCAATCCTCAGCCTCCAATCATGCCACTCAGTGGCGATCGCATGACTCAAACCCAGGTTTATTCTCTGGAAGAGCTGGATGAGTTCAAAGCTTTTCTGGATGAGGTGATTTCCGCATGTCACGAGCAAGGCATTCCCGCTGAGAACATCAGTGCGGAATACGCGCCGGGGCAATTTGAAGTCAACCTTAAGCACACCACCGATGTGTTACTGGCGTGTGACCAGGCCATGTTGCTAAAACGTGTGGTACGTTCGGTTGCCAAAAAGCATGGCTTCTACGCTAACTTTATGGCCAAACCCTACACCGACTATGCTGGCAACGGATGCCACATCCACATCAGTTTACTGGATGAAAGCGGATTGAATGTATTTGGAAGTGATG
Source organism: Vibrio sp. V39_P1S14PM300 (assembly GCF_009904765.1). Classification (NCBI taxonomy): domain Bacteria; kingdom Pseudomonadati; phylum Pseudomonadota; class Gammaproteobacteria; order Vibrionales; family Vibrionaceae; genus Vibrio; species Vibrio sp. V39_P1S14PM300. The sequence goes on along the minus strand of NZ_WXWP01000393.1, from coordinate 38,650 downwards.
AAAAGCAGTTACTGCACGCCGTTGCCGGGACACTGAATCACCTGGAAGAGTGCATGGCGGTATTTGCGCCGAATGCCAACTCTTATCGCCGCTTGCAACCAAACATGTTTGTGCCACTGCATGCCACATGGGGCTGGGATAACCGCACCGTCGCCGTTCGGATCCCCGCCAGCGGAGAAAGCGACAAACGGATCGAGCACCGCCTATCAGGTGCCGACGTGAACCCTTACCTCACTGTGGCAGTTCTGCTGGCATCTATATTAGACGGAATTAAGCAACAGTCTCAGGCTCCCGAGCCGATCGATGGCGACGCAACCCTACTCGATCTGCCGAGCTTACCTATCTCCTGGGATGGCGCGTTGCAGGCATTTGCCGCCAGTGAGTTCTTACGCAAGAGCCTGGGCGAAGAGTTTTGCAAAGTGTATCTTGCCGCCAAAAAACACGAACAGGAGCGTTTTTCAGCTCAGGTATCACCACTGGAATACCAGTGGTATCTCTAAACACCCACCCAACACCATAAAGAAAGGACGCCAACATGAGAGTGAAGCACACCAATTCTTACTACGCGGCATCGAAAAATCAGAGTTTTGAGTTTCCCGAACTTCAGGGGGAGCATACCGCCGATGTGTGTGTGATTGGTTCAGGCATCACGGGAACAACGGCGGCTCTGGAACTGGCCAATCGTGGCTTTAAAGTGATTGTGCTCGAGGCAAACCGGGTTGGCTGGGGCGCCTCAGGACGCAGTGGCGGTCAAGCGATATTTGGCTGGGCAGCCGATCAGCATAAACTGGAAAAAATGGTTGGCTTTTCAGATGCCAAAAAGCTGTGGGATATTTCTGTCGAGGCACTGGCCCTGACCAAAGAGAACATTCGCAAGTACAACATTGACTGTGACTGGCGTGATGGTATGGCTCATCTGGCGATGAAGCCGCGTCAGGATCAGGAGTTGCAGGAATGGCACGACGATCTGCATCAACGCTACGGCTATGAATCGCTGAAAATGTGGGATAAGCAACAGGTTCGTGACAACATTGCCAGTGACAAATACACCTCAGGTCTGTTTGACAGCAACAGCGGCCATCTGCACCCGCTCAACTACACACTCGGCTTGGTCAGGGCCGCCGGTGAGGCTGGCGCTTTGTTTTATGAAGCCAGCAAAGTACATAAAATTGAGCACGGTGAGACCGCTACACTGTACACTCAGGCCGGCACAGTTAAAGCCAAACATGTGATCCTTGCCTGTAACGCTTATATGGAAGGGCTGGAAAGCTCGCTTGAAAACAAGGTCATGCCGGTGGGCACATACATCTGCGCGACTGAGCCACTTGGCGAGGAGGCAACCGCTGCATTAATGAAAAACCATATCGCAGCCTGTGATATTAACTTTGTGCTCGATTACTACCGTTGTTCAGGCGACTATCGCATGCTGTTTGGCGGCCGGGTCAGTTACTCTGGTATGGAGCCACTCAATCTGGAAAAAGCCATGCGCGCCCGCATGCTGGATATTTTCCCGCAGCTGGATCACGCCAAAATCGATTTCGCCTGGGGGGGTAATGTCGCCATTACTATGAATCGGGCGCCGCATTTTGGCCGTCTGAAACCCAACGTCTACTTTGCCCAGGGATTCTCCGGACACGGTATTGCAGCAACCGGAATGGCCGGAACATTGATGGCAGAGTGTGTCGCCACTACCGCAGAGCGCTTTGCCATTTTTGATAAGATCCCACACCTGCCATTTCCCGGTGGCCGATTACTCCGCACGCCAGCACTGGTGCTCGCGATGTCTTACTACCGTGTGAGAGACATGCTGTAAGCGGTTATACCCATGCACGTCGATTAGAGACCACCTGCTATCACAGGTGGTTTTTTTGTTGTTGCCAATTCTGCAGTCGCAGTAAACGCTGACGGATCGATATGTCACAAGGCAATATCATCCGGCTCACCAAATAGCGAACCATTGATTATCCATACTATTAATATTGTGTGCGCATTTATATACAAACCAGATAGTGATAGGAACTCTTTTTGTTTCAGCCAGTTATCTCTTTCTCATTAAATGCTGTCTCTCAGCAGTGCTTTTTAGCAAATTTTTGCCATTTTTTTGCCCTGATAATGTGCCAGCTTTCTTTTTCTCACTAGTGAATGCTTTCAGGTTTTTTGCAGACTCCATGAAATATCCAGTACTTTCATCTGAATTTTAAGGGTGTAATTTTTCCTTTACTCTCCGAAATTTAACAATTTCGCGCACATTTTAACACTTTAGTTACACTTACATTAACTGGGTATACCGAGATTCATCACTGGATAGTGTGGCATAGGCAGCAGTATAAGATGCCGCATTGATGATTCGCAGGACAGAATGTTGAAGTCGTCGTTACCGCGAATACCGTTCCTACTATGTTCTCCGGTATTACCTGTGCATTGACAAGTGATCAACTGTCTCAATCGTCAGACAGCATCAAAAGGAGCTTGAGATGAACGTTCAGGCATTACCCATGCATCGGTTTATCGACCATCAGGGAAAACCTGTTGGAACGCTGCCAGCCTGGGCAGATTTACCTACCCTGACCAACTTTTATCGTGACATGGTACTCACCCGTACCTACGACTATAAGGCCGTCGCACTACAACGTACCGGTAAACTTGGTACCTATCCTTCCCATTTGGGTGCGGAAGCCGTCGGCATTGCTGTTGGTCACGCATTGCACAAGGATGACGTGTTCATTCCTTATTATCGCGATATGCCCGCCATGTGGGTACGCGGTATCCCGATGGAAAAAAACATGCAGTACTGGGGCGGCGACGAACGCGGTAGCGACTTTTATCCGGTTGACTTATCCGACCCTGGAAACGTGACATCGTCACAAGAGCACTGCCGGGACTTGCCTTTCTGCGTACCGATCGCGACCCAATGTACTCATGCCGTCGGTGTGGCCGCTGCATTGAAAATAGAGGGACAACACCACGCAGCGCTGGTCACTTGTGGCGACGGTGCGACTTCGAAAGGAGATTTTCTTGAGTCGATCAACTGTGCCGGAGCATGGAATATTCCGCTAGTCTTTGTGGTGAACAATAACCAGTGGGCGATCTCCGTTCCCCGCCGCTTACAGTGCGCCGCCGATTTCTTGTCTGAAAAAGCCAAAGGAGCTGGTATTCCAGGCATGACCGTTGACGGTAATGATGTCGTCGCCATGTACGATGCTATTCACACAGCGATGGAACGCGCCCGCAAAGGGAAAGGTTCAACATTAATCGAGGCGGTCAGCTATCGCCTTAGCGATCACACGACCGCCGACGATGCCAGCCGCTATCGCAGTGAAGATGAGCTGCAACAAGCGTGGCAGTACGAACCCGTGAAGCGCCTCAAAGCGTACCTGATGGCTCAGGGTGCCTGGTCAGAGCAAGAAGAATCCGAATGGGAAGCGCACTGTAAACAACTGGTGGAACAGGCCGTAGAGCGCTACCTGAACTTAGCGCCTCAGGCGCCTGAGTCGGCTTTTGATTATCTTTACGAAACCTTACCGGCTGAGCTGCACCCGCAGCGGGACGAATTGATTAATAAAGCAATGCGCATGCAAGGAGGCAAACATGGCTGAGATGACTCTAGTCGAAGCGGTCAACCTCGCTTTGCATCATGAAATGGAACACGACAATCATGTGATCGTGCTGGGGGAAGATGTCGGCGATAACGGCGGTGTCTTCCGTGCCACCGTTGGCCTGAAAGAAAAATTCGGCCTCAAGCGTGTGATTGATACACCACTGGCCGAAGCCCTGATTGGCGGTGTGGCAGTCGGGATGGCAAGCCAAGGGCTGCGCCCTATAGCAGAATTCCAGTTCCAGGGGTTTGTTTTCCCGGCCATGGAACATCTGATGTGTCATGCGGCGCGTCTGCGTAACCGCACTCGCGGACGTCTGACCTGTCCTGCCGTCTTTCGTGCCCCTTATGGTGGTGGGATCCACGCGCCAGAACACCACTCAGAGAGTATTGAAGCGCTGTTTGCTCACGTTCCTGGTTTTAAGGTCGTGGTGCCCTCTTCGCCACAGCGGGCTTATGGCCTGCTGCTGGCTGCAATTCGCAGCAACGATCCGGTGATGTTCTTCGAACCTAAACGTATCTACCGCACCGTAAAATCGGAAGTGAGTGACAGCGGTATCGCATTACCACTGGATACCTGCTTTACCTTGCGCAAAGGACGCGATCTGACGCTGGTTACCTGGGGAGCCTGTGTGGTTGAGTCTTTACAAGCAGCGAAAACGCTCTCTTCTCAAGGGATTGAAGTTGAAGTGATCGACCTCGCCAGTATTAAACCCATCGACACCGCCACTATTTTCCGCTCACTGGAAAAGACCGGCCGCCTTCTGGTGGTTCATGAAGCGAGTAAAACCTGTGGTGTTGGCTCAGAGATTCTCGCTCGTACCGCCGAGCACGCAATGTGTTTACTTAAAGCGCCACCACGACGTGTGACTGGTATGGATACCGTTATGCCCTATTATAAAAATGAGGATTACTTCATGATTCAGCAAGACGACATTGTCAACGCGGCACGAGAACTAGTGGAGGGTTGGAAATGAAATCTTTTATGCTCCCTGACCTCGGTGAAGGGCTCGCCGAGTCGGAAATTGTTAGCTGGCACGTCAATGTTGGCGACACTGTAAAAGTGGACCAAATTGTCCTGACGGTCGAAACAGCCAAAGCCACCGTCGATGTCCCCGCCCCCTACAGCGGTAAGATTGTCAGCCGCCACGGTGAGGAAGGCGATGTGATCAACATCGGTGCCTTGTTGCTCGAAATCGAAGAGTCCGGCAGCAGTGCTTCAGCACAATCCACACGCAAAAAAGAAGATGCTGCCACGGTAGTGGGCAGTGTCTCTCACCAGTCACATCAAGTAGACGTCGATGACTTCTGGGTTGGCGGCGATCACGATACCTCCTCGGAAGCTCTGCTTTCCGCTATGCCTTCTGCCCGATTACTGGCGCAAAAGCTGGGGGTCGATCTGCATAAAACCCACGGCAGCGGCCCGAACGGTTTGATCACCGATGCCGATGTATACAGTGAAGCCGATAAACAGCTGCCGGGTACTGAAGTACTAAAAGGTGCACGACGCACTATGGTCAGCACCATGGCGGAGTCTCACCACAATGTCGCCGCCGTAACGATCACCGAAGAAGCGTTGCTGGTGAACTGGCAACCGCGCGAAGACATCTCTGCCCGTTTGATTCAGGCCATCGTCTACGCCTGTGAACAAGAACCGGCAATGAACGCCTGGTTTGACGCAGAAACCATGACGCGCTGCGTTCACAGCACAGTGAACATCGGGATTGCCGTTGATAGCTCGCACGGTTTGTATGTACCAGTACTGCGTCACGCAGACAAATACAGCCCGCAAGGGGTGCGTGACTGGCTGAACGAAACGGTAGAAGGCATTCGCGAGCGCCGCATTGGCCGCGAACAACTGCAACACGCCACCATCACTCTGTCGAACTTCGGGGCGATTGCGGGCATTTTTGCGACACCAGTGGTCTCTCCTCCGCAAGTGGCCATCGTCGGTGCAGGGCGTATTCTTGAGCGCGTGATCATGCGTGACGGCCAGCCAGTTCCTGCCAAGGTGATGCCGTTGTCCATTACATTCGACCACAGAGCCTGTACGGGTGGTGAAGCGGCACGTTTTGCGAAAGCGATGGTCGAGCACCTGCAAAAAGAAATGACCTCATAGCGCAAGAAACGAGCAACAAAAAGTAAAAAGCGGCGATTTCGCCGCTTTTCATTTGTCTTCTTATTTGATGTATGTGGTATCGAAACGCCGTTTCGATACACACGTTACCTTCAAACAGACTCAATCAGCGCAGGCATGATCTCAAACAGATCGCCCACTAAACCGTAGTCTGCCACCTGAAAAATAGGCGCATCCGGGTCGCTGTTGATTGCCACGATCACTTTCGAATCTTTCATCCCTGCCAGATGCTGTATTGCCCCAGAAATACCAACGGCAATATACAGTTCGGGCGCGACGATTTTCCCGGTTTGCCCCACCTGTAGATCATTGGAGACAAATCCGGCGTCCACCGCCGCGCGGGATGCGCCAATCGCACCACCCAGTTTGTCGGCCAGTTGTTCCACCAGTGCAAAACTCTCTTTGCTGCCCAGCCCTCGTCCACCTGAAACCACCACACGAGCGGCTGGCAGTTCAGGACGAGCACTCTCTGTTTTCTGCACATTCACAAACTCAGCGAGGCCTGGATCCGGTTCGATGGTGATGGTGTGCTCTTCAGCCAGTTCACCTGAGGCCACTTGCAAGGCATCAAAAGCCGAGCTGCGCACCGTCATGACTTTCACCGAATCGTCCGAGCGCACCCGCGCCAACGCATTCCCGGCATACACCGGACGCACCACCACATCGGGTGATTCAATGGCGACGATATCCGATAGTTGTCCGACATCCAGTAACGCGGCCACTCTTGGCATCACATTCTTGCCAAAAGTAGTCGCGGCGGCGATCAGATGCGTAAACGCCTTACCTTCTCTGGCAATCAACAGCGACAGCGATTCCGCCAGTGGGTGTTGATATAATTCATCATCGGCGACCAACACCTGTTTAATGCCCTCCAGGCGCTGAATCTGTTCGACCACAGAGTGGCATTGATGACCAGCCACCAGAACTGAAATACCATCTGTAGCCTTGAGATCTAAAGCGGCTTTCAGTGCGCGCAACGTGTCGACGGATACGCTGCTATTGTCGTGCTCGGCGACCACCAGCACGGATACTTGATTCACATCCATTGTTGTCTCCTGCTTCATCGCTTACAGCACTTTGGCTTCGTTCTTTAGTTTGTCCACCAGCTCGGCCACGCTGTCCACCATGATCCCAGCCTGACGTGCCGGTGGGGTCATCACCTCCAATACCTGCTGTGAGCTCGACACCGTGATGCCCAGATCGTCTGCCGTCATCACCTCAAGCGGTTTCCGCTTCGCTTTCATAATATTGGGCAATGACGCATAACGCGGTTCATTCAAACGTAAATCCGTGCTTATGATCGCCGGAAGTGACAACTTGACGGTTTCCAGCCCGCCATCCACTTCACGCGTCACCAACGCGGTGTCTCCTTCCACTTTTACCTGCGAAGCAAAGGTGCCCAGTGCCAGTCCCGTCAGTGCCGACAACATCTGCGCAACCTGGTTGTTGTCAGTATCTATCGACTGTTTACCCAGCAAGACCAGACCATGTGACTCTTGACTCATCACAGCCTGCAGTAGCTTAGCGACGGTTAAAGGTTGAGGGGCCTGTGCCACGTCAATGTGCAGAGCACGATCCGCACCCAGCGCCAGTGCCGCGCGCAGTTGCTCCTGACAACTGGAATCGCCAATGGACACCACGGTCACTTCGTCTGCGAGCCCCGCTTCTTTCAGGCGCACCGCTTCTTCTACTGCTATTTCACAAAACGGATTCATCGCCATTTTGACGTTGTTGGTTTCCACACCAGAGCCGTCACTCTTGACCCTGATCTTTACGTAAGGGTCAATCACGCGCTTTATTGCGACTAAAACTTTCACACAGCCTCCTCACTTATCTTAGAGACGCTGCTCAGGTCATTTATAATATATTGATCTGACTGGATAACAGCTGAATATCCTGGCCTGAGCGCTACGGGTTAAGTAAGCGTTAAATATAGAAATAGTTTGCCAGATCGATCTTATCTTTGAGCTTAGTTGAGTTTACGTTTACGTCAACTGGACTATATTTATGATTAAAATCGTTGCGTAGAGACAGGTTTACACCATGGAAAGAGAATCAATGGAATTTGATGTCGTCATCGTCGGGGCTGGCCCGGCGGGGTTGTCGGCGGCTTGCAAACTGGCACAACTTAACCGTGACTCAGGCGGAGAGTTATCGATATGCGTTGTAGAAAAAGGGGCGGAAGTCGGCTCACACATTATCTCAGGAGCCCTGTTTGAAACGACGGCTCTCGATGAACTGTTTCCCGACTGGCAAAGCATGAATGCCCCACTGCAAACCCGGGTCAAGCAAGATGAGTTTTTGTACCTCACCACAGAAAACAACCACGTAGTGGTGCCCGGTTTCGCAACGCCTGAACCGATGAAAAACAGTGAAGACAATTATGTGATTAGCCTGGCTGAGCTGTGCCGCTGGCTTTCGGAACAAGCAAGCGAGCTGGGTGTCGAGATTTTCCCTGGCTTTCCTGCGGCTAACGTCAACATTGATGCCAACGGCGCGGTCAGCGGCATCACCACCACTGACATGGGGCTGGATAAAAACGGACAGCCTAAAAGCAACTTCGAACCTGGAATTAACCTCAATGCCAAGTACACCATTTTTGCTGAAGGCTCGCGTGGGCACTTAGGTAAACAGCTGATTGAACATTATCACCTTGATGCAGGCAAACAGCCACAGCACTACGCCATCGGTTTGAAAGAGATCTGGGAAGTGCCGAACGCCTCACCCGGACAGGTCATTCACGCTGCAGGCTGGCCTCTGCGCGAAGAACAAGCCACCGGTGGCAGCTTTCTTTATCATCTGGACGACAAACATATCGCGGTCGGCCTGATTGTCGATCTTAACTACCGCAATCCTTACCTCAGCCCGTTTGATGAGTTCCAGCGCCTCAAGCATCACCCCGTTTTTCGTCAGCACCTCAAAGACGGCCAACGCATTGCGTACGGAGCTCGGGCCATCACCAAAGGCGGATTGTCTTCGTTGCCAAAACAGCAGTTCCCCGGAGGGGTGCTGGTCGGTTGTGATGCTGGCACGCTGAATGGTGCAAAGATCAAAGGGAATCACACCGCAATGAAATCCGGTATGCTGGCCGCAGAGGCAGTGTATGACGCTCTGGAAGCCGGTCACGTCCACTCTGAACCGGATTATCAGGGTAAATTTGAAGCGTCATGGTTATACCAGGAGTTACACAGCACCCGTAACTTTGTCCCTGCTATTCATAAGTTTGGCAGCCTGTGTGGCGGTGCGTTGGCGGCATTCGAGCATAACTTCTGGAAACCCGTATTCAAACACTCGTTTCCACGCACGCTAACCGATAAACGCCCTGATCATTCCAAGCTTATGGAAAAAAACCAGTTTCAACCGATTGAATACCCTAAACCAGATGGCATCCTCAGTTTTGACAAACCCTCGTCGGTGTACCTGTCCGGCACTCAGCATGAGGAGAATCAGCCTTGTCACTTGGTGCTCAGTGATCCAAATATTCCGGTCGATTCCAATCTTCCGCGGTTTGATGAACCGGCTCAGCGTTACTGCCCGGCGGGCGTGTACGAAATCGTCATGCACGACAATGCGCCAGCGCTGCAGATTAATGCCGCCAACTGCGTACACTGTAAAACCTGCGACATTAAAGATCCGGCGCAAAACATCAACTGGGTGCCACCGGAAGGCGGTGGCGGGCCGAATTATCAGAACATGTAAACGCGATCAAAAAAGCCTCTCATTGGAGAGGCTTTTTTTCTGGGTAAGCCAGACAACATCAGTTCGGCTGTTTGCTTAACACGCAGTCAATGTCCGCCGCGCTATGACGTTCTGGCACCTGCTCCCACTCCTCTCCCCATGAGCGGTTTACGATGCGACCACGCTTTACAGCCTCACGTTCTGCGATCTCTTTTGCCCAGCGCAGAACGTGAGGGTAGCTTTCCACATCCAGAAATTCTGCCGCATCGTAGGCGTTGCCCAAAGCCACGTTTCCATACCAGGACCAAATCGCAATATCAGCAATACTGTACTCATCACCCGCCACGTAATGGGTTTTCGCCAGTTGTTTATCCAACACATCCAATTGACGCTTGGCTTCCATCGCAAAACGGTTGATCGGGTATTCAAACTTCTCAGGTGCATAGGCGTAGAAATGGCCAAAACCACCACCGAGGTATGGCGCAGAGCCTTGCAGCCAGAACAACCAGTTCATCACCCGGGTGCGAGCGGTAAGTTCGGTCGGCAGCAAGTGACCAAACTTTTCCCCCAGATAGAACAGGATATTGCCAGATTCGAACACATTTACAGGCTCGTCACCTGAGCGGTCGACCATAGCAGGAATTTTCGAGTTTGGATTGACATCAACAAAACCTGACCCAAACTGGTCCCCTTCACCGATACGGATCAGATAGGCATCGTACTCGGCTTCTTTCACCCCAAGAGCCAACAGCTCTTCCAGCATGATCGTGACTTTCTGACCGTTCGGCGTGCCCATTGAGTAGAGCTGAATAGGATGTTGGCCGACGGGCAGTTCCTGTTCATGTCTGGCACCTGAATCCGGGCGGTTGATGCTCGCCCACTGACCGCCGTTCTCAGTATCCATCTTCCAGACTTTTGGTGGTGTGTATTCGTTTGCCATCGTTTTTCCTTATCTGTTTTAGGGATCGACTTATTCTATATCTGGGCAAAATTGCTAGATAAAACCCCCACCGCATCATTTGGTTAGAACAAACGGTTATGGGTAGGGATATGAAGATATAAGACAGGCGTAGACCGGTTTTTCTTTCGCGAAAAAGCCGGCGACAAGATGTATTTAGTTTGGGCCGCACATGTTAGTTAATTGCTGAATCATCTGGCGCTGGGTGATGACGCCTTTATAGCGTCCTTCTTCCACTACCACCACAGGTAAACTGAGCCGGTTGCTGCGCACAAGTTCGATCAATTCTGACATCGGCATGCTCTTTTCAACTCTGGGGAAATGCACATCCATGACTCCCGCGACAGGTTTGTTCCAGATCGCCGCTTCTTTCGAGGTTTCGAGTTTGGTGCCCATGGCTGGCGTCAGATGCAGGTTAAGTGTCGGGCGGTCGATCAAACCAACACACTCTCCCCGATTGATCACCGGCAGCACCTCAGCTTCCAACGAGCGCTGATACTCGTATGCAAGTGAAATTGGTTCTCCCGGATCCATATGAGGTAGATTTTTTTCGGCCAGCGCCATCACATCCGCTCCTCCTGAGGCATCTCCACACGCAGGTTCGTCATAATTGCAATGCGTAACTAACTTAATCCGCTCGTGTACCTCCGCCAATGAGCGTTTCAGCTCATCCATTTCCAGCGGATGGGAAAAAACATAACCTTGCATATAATCCACGCCAAGGTAAGCCAATAACTGAGCTTCTTCAAGCGTTTCAACCCCTTCTGCAATCACTTCGATGTGGTATTTGTGGCACAACTGAATCAGGAGTTTAACCACCTGATGATGGGTTCCGGACTCGCTGAAATTTCGGAAGAAACTGCGGCTGATTCTGAGCAGATCAAAACACCCCGACTCCAGATAATAGGCAATGTCAAACCCCATGCCCATGTCATCCAGCGCTACTCGTGTCCCCTTATCTTTGAGTCTGGGTAGGACTTCCCGAAATTCAAACGGCTTTGAGTTGGGTTTGAGTTCATTCACATCAATCACGATCTGTGACATATCCAGATCCACCGACGTGGCAAGGAATTCAACAAAATCAAATAATAAGCCAATATTTTCACTGGTGTTGGGCGACAGATTGACGTTGATAAAGTTACCTTCTTCACGCAGCTGACTGACAAAATCGGTAAAACTCTTCTGGTACACCATCAGGTCGATTTCAGACACCAGATCCAGCTCTTCGGCGATGCCAATCATCTCTCGGGTATCGGCTTTGAGTTGTTCTGTTGATGGAAAGCGACACAGCGCCTCATAACCTGCGATCTGCCAGGTTCTGGCATTGATAATGGGCTGATAAGTCACGCGCAGTGCACTGTTTCGGATCACCTGTTGGAGATAGTTCTCCAACACACGCTCGCGTTTAAGTTGGGCTTGTAACGTCGTGCTAAAAAAGCACAGGTGCTGCGTACCATCATCACCAGTGTTAGACATCGTCGCCTGTATCGCGTGAACCACAGCGCTGGCAACCGTATCACTGTCATGACCAAGCGCGGAAATGCCAATGCAGCATTTTTTCGCAGCCTGATGCGCTTTCGGACTGTAGGCCATGAGTTCATCGAAGAAATTTTTGATCACCTGACACATCTGGCGAAACTGATTCTGGCCAGAAAAGGAAGGTTCGCACAGCGAGGCAAGGTAAAGATTACTTTGCACTTTAGCGAATAAGCGCACGCATTTCAGTGACAGCGCCCGACTCTCAAACTTTTCCACATCAGAGGCATCGGCGCTGAACTTAAATGCCACCACCAGATTCAGGCAGCGGTATTTCATGTCTTTGATTTGCGCTTCAGCCGACGCAATAAACGAATCTTTCGAGTGGAGCTGATACTTATCAACGGATCCGGTGTTAGATACGAGCTTTTCCATGTGCTACTCCTGCTCAACCGCTCAACTGAAGCCATTACACTATAAGTTTAATATGACACTTTAAGTTTAATGGCAGAACCCAACCTTTGCGAAATCAGTGGCATAATTAAACGACAAAACGGGCTATAACTATCGTGACGCAGCGCTCTTTTTGACCAATAGGTTTTTCGCCATTTATGCAGAGCACTGCGCGTGCGCCTTCCCTCTGCTTGTGATATCGCGATGCTTAACGTAACGCCTTGATTTCATGACAAGGCTGATGCGCAAGAAATCCTGTCACTACGGCCGCGACCTGTTGTTTGATCTCCGGCTTGCCGTAGTCGGACATGTCCATATGTTTCGAATCCGGGATGGTGACAATGCATCCGTCATATTGCTGTTGTTCGTTGTCACTGAGCAATACCTCTGGCGCGGTCGGATACTCCGTCGCACGCAGTGACAATACCCGTACATCTGAACGTTTCGGCAAGCTGACCCGTCGGTGGTCGAGTGTGATCACCGCAGAAACATAAGGCTGGTTTTCGTTGGCCAGCCACGCGGAAATATCACCGCCGTTAGAGTGACCGATCAACGTGAGATGATCAAATTGGTACTCTGGAAATTTTTTGGCTAACTCACGTTGCAGGTAGTCCAGTGTTTGTGCTCCTCTACGCCAGTTTTCGATCCGGGTTTGATACAGGTCGCCCGTCCGCGATAGCGGCGGATCATTCTCTAGCTCATGATCGACAGCAACGGTCAGATACCCCTGAGTATTCAGTGGCTCAGAAAGAAATTGATACTGCTGATAAGGCACCCGATATCCTGCGCTGATAACGGCCACCGGACACGGTGAGGTCACCAGGCAAGATGATGGGTCAGTCGGATAGCCGATGGTCACAGGAATTACCCGCTCTCGTTGACCATCTATTATATTGAGTGTGTCCGCCTGTGTTGCGAACGCTACCAGAGTCAGCAGCAAACCTGAGAATGTACGCATACCTTACCTATAGAGTTAATGATCTATCAACAGATCAGTATTTGAGTTGGTTGTCCTCAAGCCACTGTTCCCAGTTGGTTATACCGAACTTTTTCTTGGCCGAAAAGACGTCCAGCGCAAGCAACAATCCGGTCGCGACACCAAAAAACAGTGATGAATAACACTGTCCGAGTGTGATCCCCTGCAACTGCCAGACGGACAAGAACATGATCACTCCCCATGACACCGTCCCGAGCACGCTCTGCCACAAAAACAGCTTCCACGGCGATTCAAATAATCTTGGCCGATACTGTTTGCCCGGAATACTCGCCAACCAACACGGATAAGGCCTGACGAGGCGCTCACTGACACCTTTGATCTTGAGATATTCCTGAATAAATTCACTTTTTTGCATATAGTCACCTCGATAGAACAGGATTCTAACGGGCAGCCTTGAACAACACAGTGCATATAATGAAATTTGTGAAGTTCTATCCAGTGATCGTTCTGTGTATCAACAATCGAAACACTGTGTCAGGTTAGGTGCTGTTCAACCAGGAGACATCACCTCACAATCAGCGCTGACGGTTGTACTCCGCCGCCCTGCGAATCAGTGACTGAAATGCCAGAGCATCTAATTCACCACCTTCAGCAATATCAATCGCCCGGCGAGCTTTGCCCTCCAGACTGGCATTAAACAGTTGCTGAGGATCGTCAATAGCAGCACCATTGAGAAATGTCAGTTTGACTTTCTCCTTATAGGATTCTCCGGTACAGATCATGCCGTCTTGTGACCAGACAATCACGCCCAGTGGATTGCTGGGTTTTATCCATTTACACTCTTCTTTAACCTCAGGAAGCGCTTCGTGAATCAGCGTCCTCAATTGGCTAAGACATTCGCCGCGCCAATCACCGAGTGAAGCAATCTTGGTATCCACACTGCTGGCATACCGATTAGAACCAGAATCATTTTGCATTACGCTTTCCCCTCTGTCTCAACCTGGTAGTGGTAACCTATCGTCTGCGCAATAACCTGAAAGCCATACTTCGTGACAATTGGACGGCTCATGTCGGACGCATCGATGATCAAATATCGTTTTCCGCGCGCTTTTGCCTCAGCAATACGTGCATTCAACATCGCGGTGTAATAGCCCTGCCCACGAAACGCTTCCAGTGTGCTGCCGCCCCAAATCCCGCCAAATGGACTGTTTGGCGTAAAGATGATCCACGCCGATGCAACTGGTGTTCCTTCCACATACACCACGTAGATCGAGATCATCTCTGGTGACAGTCGCTTCATATTCAGCAAATACGCAAACTGGCCATCGAAGTTCTGTCCCCAAACCTGCTCCTGAACGGTAATGGCATCGCGTATGCCACCTTCTTCGGTGACGTCCGTCACGGTGATGCTCTGGGGAGGCACGGATGGCACGAGTAATAAGTCCAGAGCCATGAATGTTTCTGCTTCGGCCGGCACAAAACCGTGCTCGATTAACCGCATACCTATGTCTGAGGGAGAATCCGTCGAATAGGTCTTCCACTCAAAATTACGTTTACAACGGGTAAAAAACTCAATTTCCTGCTGAATGAACGGCCCGGCTTGGTGTGAAGAAAAATCAAAAAAAGAAATGAAACTGCCGTATTCCGTATCCGAGACAAACTTAACCAAGTGTGGTGCAACAATGATCTCACCACCCGCTGGCGTTAATTGCCGACGCTCAAACTGGTTATATGCCTGCATGATCTGCGCTGTATCCATTAATGGGAACTCCCTTTCACACCAATTCTCGGCCTCAGTTTAATACATCACTGCTCTGACTCTGCCATCAGCTTGTGAAACGCATGTAAGTTCTGATCTTTAAATAACATCGTCCAGGCTTCTAACACTGGCTGAGTGTAGACATTCAGTTTGCGGAAAATTTCGACGGCAAACTCGATAGGAGCGACACCGCCCGCCGTTATGATCAAATCAGAACTGACAGCCGGTTGCTGCCGATAATGAGCGCTGCCCTGATAGCCGGTCATCTCCAGATACGCAGCGGCGTTACTGGTGTGTGGCACATTGTCGAGTAAACCTTTCTTCGCCAGCGCTACCGTCGCGCCACAAATGGCGGCGACCGGAACGCCCTCTGCCACACACTGAACGGCTTTGTCGGCAAAATCAGAGATCCCGTCAGATTCAGCGCTATCTCCGCCCGGAAGGATCAGCATTTTCGCCTGTTTGATTTGCAAGTCGTCTAAGCAGAGATCGGGCAGAATCCGAATTCCACCTTTGGTGGTGACCGGCTCTAAAGTGCGCCCCACCGTTTTGACTGTAATACTGCCAGGATGCTGCTGAAACTCTTTGGAGTTGAGATGAGCCATGACATAACCGTACTCCCAGTCGGCCATGGTGTCGTACACTGCCAAATAAACTGTTCCGCTTTCCATTGCGTTTTCCTTGTTGAATTGGGCCAAAGTGAGGGCCAAAACAGCCCTCTTCGTATGACTGGCTTTTATGATATCGATTGAGTATCGATTCGCCCAGCGATATTTTACTGCCCATCACAAACACAAAAACGCTGACCAGACAGGTCAGCGTTTTGCGTCACTCATCGTGAGAGCAAAGTTACATCCTCATGCCACCATCCACTTCCAGAACACGCCCGGTAAAGTAGTCGTTTTCGAAAATGTACTTTGCCGCGTGGGCAATTTCAGCCGCCTCGCCCATTCGGCCGACCGGAATCATTTTCTGTAAACGCTCGATCGCCTCAGGTTTGAGTTGGTTTGCCATTGCGGTATGCACCACCCCAGGGGCGATGGCCGCCGCCCGAATGCCATAGCGAGACAGTTCCTTCGCCCAGGTCGTGGCCATGGTCGCCACGGCAGCTTTCGACGCAGCGTAGTTTGTCTGGCCGATGTTCCCTGCCCGAGCAACACTGGAGATGTTAATGATGACGCCTCTGCGCTGGGTTGCAATCATACGCGCGGCGGCTTCCCGACCACAAAGAAAGGTGCCGTTCACATTGACTTGCATGACGGCATTAAACTGCTCCAGCGGCATCTTAGTCATTTCACCATCTTTCACTTTGATCAACATGCCATCGCGCAAGATACCTGCGTTGTTAATTAAGCCGTCCAACTGACCAAAGTCCGCGACAATCTCATCGAACACTTGCTCAACCTGGCTTTCATCCGTTACATCGACCGGATAAATATTGGCTTTGACACTGAGCATATGACATTGCTCCTGAGTACGTCGCAGACCCTCTTCATTCACATCCAACAGCGCCAACTGCGCCCCCTCGTGCGCCAGAGTAATCGCCATCATCTGACCCAATCCCTGGCCGGCGCCGGTAATCGCAATAACACTTTCATTCAGATTCATTTGTGCTCTCCCTGTTTTGCCCGGTAAAACTCAAACAGGCTCGAGAAATCCAGTTCGTCGTTGCCGTTGGCATTGTGCATTGCGTACAGATTGCGCGCCAGCGCTCCCATTGGAATCGACGACTGACTTTTCAGCGCCGCCTCCATACCAAGCCCCAGATCTTTTAACATCAATTTACTCATGAAGCCGGGTTGATACTGATGGCTTGCCGGTGCGTTCTCCATAACGCCGGGGCACGGGTTATACAATTCCAACGCCCAGTTACGCCCGGAGCTTTGCAGCATGATGTTGGACAAAACGGTCGGATCGAGACCATTTTCTATTCCGAGGTTCAACGCTTCACAGGTTCCCGACATCAGAATACCCAGCATCAGATTGTTGCAGATCTTCGACATCTGACCATCACCCGCTTTCCCGGCATGGAAGATATTCTTACCCATATGGCGTAAGATCGCTTCTGCTTCAGAAAACGCCGAATCGGTACCGCCGACAATAAACGTCAGCGTGCCGGCCTGCGCGCCAGCCACCCCCCCAGAAACAGGGGCATCCACAAAATCCAACCCTTTCTTTTCAGCCTCTGCCGCAACAATGCGGGCCGATTCCGGATCGATGGTGGATGAATCAATCAGGAACGTATGCTCACTCACCAGATTCAGTAACCCGACGCCACCGGAATGATCACCCAGATATACGGATCGAACATGCTGACCGGCAGGTAGCATGGTGACGACCACATCGACCCCCTGCACGACCTCTTCCAGTGTGGTGGCAGATTCCGCCCCCCAAGATTCCAGCGCCGCAACCGCCGCGCTATTGAGGTCAAACACCCGGACCGGATGGCCTGCCGAAAGCAGGTTCTGAGCCATCGGTGCGCCCATATTACCCAGACCGATAAATGCAATTTTCTTCATTTCGTGCCTCCTGGCTGAAAAATTAGATGTTTTGACCCAATTGACTCAAGGGATGAGTTTCCGGCGTCCACAACGAAGTAAACAAGGTGTCTATCACACTGCGTTCTACATCATCAATGGACTTGTACATCCAGTCGGGTTGGCCATCTTTATCAATGAGTCTGGCGCGTACGCCTTCCTTAAACTCGCCCAATACCGCACTGCGCACCGACAGCGTCAGTTCCTGACGAAAACAATCCGGCAGAGATAACGAGTGACATTGTGTCACTTGGCGGTGGCAGATTTGAGCTGTGATCGGGCTGCCCTCTGCAAAGGTTTTTTTCGCCGCGGCGAGCCAGTGGCTGTCGCCTTCAATCATCATGATATTGTCCTGGATGATACCGAGATCCGAGGCACTGCATGCACTGATGATCTGTTCACGAAATGGTTTGAGCTGGCTAACCGGCATGTTGTCAATGAACTGACGCGACAAACTCTCAAGAATATCGGTCACCACTGCGTGTTGGTTCGCACCACATTGCCAGACATAGTTTTGCAGGCTTTCGAGTAATGGGTCTTTGTGCTCCGCCAGTAAAAAGTGATCGGCAAGATGAATATCCAACGCATCCGAGGCGTTCACTACCGCGCCAGTCAGGCCGAGGAACAATCCAATCCCTGGCTCCAACCGGTTGAGAAACCAGGTACCGCCGACATCAGGGTACAATCCGATACTGATTTCTGGCATTGCGAGCCGCGATTTGGGCGTCACGACTTTGTGGCTGGAGGCCATAAACAGCCCCATGCCCCCCCCCATGACAATGCCGTCGCCCCAAGCGATCACTGGCTTCTTATATGTGTGAATCAGATAATCGGTTTGATACTCAACGCTGAAATAGCGGGTACAAAACTCTTCAATGATGGCTTTGGGCTCTTCACACATCACCTGATGCATCGTGCGAACGTCCCCACCCGCGCAAAACGCTTTTTCTCCGCTACCGAGCAGAACCACGCACACAATCTGTTTGTCGTCCTGCCACTTTTCCAACTGAGCCTTGAGCTGCACCAGCATGTTGAGCGTAAGTGCATTGAGCGACTGTGGATTATCCAGCGTTGCCACCCCAACTCTGAATTCTCCCTGGCTGCATTGCAGCTCTGCGAAACTGACTTGATCAGTCATACGACCTCCTGAAAGCTGTCTGCTTGTTCTTGTCCTGATGTAAACAGCCTCTGGCTATCTGTTTTTCCACACCGGCTTACGTTTTTGCAAGAATGCCTGAACCCCTTCCGTTTGATCTTCGGTATCAAACAATCGGACAAACAACTCGCGCTCTTTTACCAGACCCTGGCCTTGCGATTCGTAACGGTTGTTCTGGATTAATGTCTTGCAAGCGCTGACCGACGACGGTGATTGACTGGCAACGGATTCCGCCAGTGCTACAGCTACGTCTAACGCTTGACCTTTAGGTACCACTTCTTCAACCAGCCGAATGGCGAGCGCTTTGTGTGCGTTAACCTGTTCGCCACACAAAATGATGCGTTTCGCCCAGCCTTCTCCGACTAACGCCGTGAGATTCTGTGTTCCGCCCGCACAGGGCAGCAAACCGACTTTCGCTTCAGGAAGCGCCATCATTGCTTGTTCTTCAGCTATACGGATATCGCATGCCAGCGCCACCTCCAGCCCACCTCCCATCGCGTAGCCGTTGATCGCCGCAATAGAAACGCCACGAAACCCTGACAAAGTTTCAAAAGCCTGACCAAA
Source organism: Vibrio sp. V39_P1S14PM300 (assembly GCF_009904765.1). NCBI lineage: Bacteria > Pseudomonadati > Pseudomonadota > Gammaproteobacteria > Vibrionales > Vibrionaceae > Vibrio > Vibrio sp. V39_P1S14PM300. The sequence continues at coordinate 19,400 of NZ_WXWP01000393.1, read as the reverse complement.
AGTGTGCGCCATTTCAGACGCGACCGTTTTATCGCCGTCAGCAAACAGCTTCAGATCGGCTCCGGCTGAAAAAAACTTCTCGCCCTGGCCGGTGATCACCAGTGCATACACCTCTCTATTTTCATTGAGACATTCCACCAATTGTTTCAGCTCATTGAGGCTTTGCGCCGTCCAGGTGTTGGCCGGTGGATTATTGATAGTGACAATAGCAACGTGATTCTGAATCTGGGACTGAATCGTCTGCTCATTATATTGTGACATCGTGTTATCCCTTCTGACGTTATAAGATTTCAGCTTCATCCGTGAGTAAGCGACGGGCAATAATGAGACGCATGATTTCATTGGTACCTTCCAGAATCTGGTGCACACGCACATCGCGGAAGTAGCGCTCCATCGGGTATTCACGGATATAACCATAGCCGCCATAGAGCTGTAGCGCCTCATCACACACTTTGAACCCGACGTCTGTCGCAAAGCGTTTGGCCATGGCGCAATACGCCGTCGCCTGAGGATCGCCCCGATCCAGCTTACTGGCGGCGTAACGTACCATCTGACGTGCGGCTACCAACTCGGTCGCCATGTCCGCTAACTTGAACTGCAAGCCTTGAAACTGAGCCAGGTTTTTACCGAACTGTTTGCGCTCCTGCATATATTGCGTGGCATGATTCAATGCCTGTTGCGCCGTGCCAACCGAGCAGGTGGCGATATTGATGCGTCCGCCATCCAGCCCTTTCATCGCGAACGTAAAGCCTTGCCCTTCTTCGCCCATCAGATGGCTGGCGGGAATTTTCACATTATCGAACGTAATCGCTCGGGTCGGCTGACTGTTCCATCCCATTTTAGGCTCTCTGCGGCCGTACGTGATGCCTTCCGCATTCGCCGGGACCACAAAGGCAGAAATGCCTTTCGGTGACGCATCTCCGGTCCGCGCCATCACGACCAACACGTCGGTATCACCAGCGCCAGAGATGAACGTCTTCGCGCCATTGAGGACATAACCATCACCTTCTTTGCGGGCTGATGTGGTCAACGAGGCGGCGTCGGATCCGGCGTTCGGTTCAGTCAGACAATATGATCCCAACCATTCACCCGTAACCAATTTAGGACAGATATCGTCTTTCACTTCTGGCGTCGCAAAGCTGGCGATCATCCAGGTCACCATGTTGTGTATGGTCATAAATGCCGTGGTCGATGTGCATCCCATGGCCAACTGCTCAAACACAATAGAGGCATCCAGCCGGCTCAAAGCCAGCCCCCCTTGTTCCTCCGGGGTATACAAGCTCAGAAAACCGAGTTCCCCCGCTTCTCTGAGTACGTCTTTAGGGAAAATATGCTGTTCATCCCATTCAGCCGCCATTGGGCTGAGCCGTTCTGTGGCAAACTGGCGCGCCGTGTCGGCAAACGCGCGCTGATCTTCATTCAGTTCAAAATCCATATGTTGCTCCGCTGTAAGCGCAATCCTGTTTCAGTACTTATCGCAAGTGAATCGTCAGATTGGGTCCGGATGGAATGTCATCCTCGAACCAGCGCGACGTGACGGTTTTGGTCTCGGTGTAAAAACGTACCGCCTGCTTGCCATACGCATGCAAATCACCATAAAAACTGCCGCGCCATCCGGTGAAAGAGAAAAAGGGCAATGGCACCGGGATCGGTACGTTGATACCGACCTGACCTACCTGAATGTTGTGTTGATATTTGCGCGCCGCAGCGCCACTGGCGGTAAAAATGGACGTACCGTTGCCGTATGGATTGCGGTTGACCAACTCAATGGCGTCTTCTAGGCTGTCGACTTCAATACACACCAGCACCGGACCGAAAATTTCCTGCTGATAAATCGACATTTCTGTCGTCACACCACGAAACAGCGTCGGCCCTACCCAGTTACCGTTTGGCAAACCTTCCACAACACACTCACTGCCGTCGAGTTCGCAGACTGCGCCCTGATCTTTCCCTTCCTGTATCAGTTTGAGGACGCGTTCGCGCGCCTGTTGACTAATGAGTGGTCCATACGCTGCGTGCTCATCGTCCCAGCGGCCCGGTTTCATTTTGGCCATGGCCGTTTTCAGATCCGGAATCCAATCTTTGGCACCATCCACAAACACCGCGACTGAAATCGCCATACAGCGCTGTCCGGCAGCGCCGACCGACGCCCCCACCAGGTTATTGATCACCTGCTCTTTGTTGGCATCCGGCATGATCACCATGTGATTTTTTGCCCCGGCAAACGCCTGAACACGTTTAAAGTTTTGAGTGCCCGTCTGGTAGATATAGCGGGCAACAGGCACCGAACCGACAAAAGAAATTGCCCGAATGTCCGGATGCTCAAGCAAATAATCGACCTGCTCCTTACGGCCGTGAACCACCTGGAGTACCCCTTCAGGTGCGCCCGCCCGCTCAAACAATTGCGCAAGACGAATCGAGGTGAGTGGTACCTGTTCAGAGGGTTTCAGCACAAATGTGTTGCCGCAGGCAATCGCCAGTGGAAACATCCACAGCGGAATCATGGCCGGAAAATTGAACGGCGTGATACCACAACACACCCCCAGCGGCTGGGTTATCGAATAGGTGTCGATGTCTGTCGCGACATTCTCGACCATTTCGCCCATCATGTTGGATGCGATGTTGCCCGCCTGCTCGACAACTTCAATGCCCCGCCAGACATCCCCTTTAGCATCGGCGATGGTTTTGCCGGTTTCCTGTGACAGCAAGGTCGCCAGTTCTTCGTGATGCTCTTTGAGCAGATGTTGATAGCGCAGCATCAAACGGGCGCGCTCCGGTACGGCTACGTTTTTCCACGTTTCAAACACGGTCGCCGCATTGCGGATGGCTTCTTCCATCTCGCTCTGGGTGGCACACGGCAATTTCGCAATGGCTTCGTTGGTCGCCGGGTTGGTCACCTCAACCCATTCCGTCGCCTGAGACTGACGAAACTCACCACCAATAAACAGGGGAACTGACTCAATCATAACTGGATCCTTATTCGTCCATGTTGGCCGACCTGTACCACGTGGCCGGTACTCGTTTCATTTACAGGGGAATTTCAATGCCGACTGCCGTCGCTTCACCGCCGCCAATGCAGAGCGAAGCCACACCACGCATGACTTTTTTCTTGGTTGGGTCGCCGTCTGTTCCCAGCGACTGCAATTGACGCAAACTGTGGATCAGAGAGACCAGAATACGGGCGCCACTGGCGCCTATCGGATGGCCGAGTGCACATGCGCCACCTTTGACGTTGACTTTGTCTTCGTCCAGAGCAAGGTGTTGCACCGCGATCTGCGCCACGACCGCAAAAGCTTCGTTGATCTCCCAGAGATCCACTTCATCCACCGACCAGTCCAGTTCGGATAGCAAGTGTTCAATGGCGTACACTGGTGCCAGAGTAAATTCAGCCGGTTTGCGGGCATGGGTCGCGTGCCCTTTGATGATGGCTAAAGGTTCCAGCCCGTGATGCATGGCGGTTTCCGCGTCCATGATCACCAGCGCGGCCGCGCCGTCCGCAATGGCGCTGGAATTGGCTGGTGTGATGGTACCGTTGGCAGCGAACGCCGGACGTAACGTGGGTATTTTTTCAGGCTTAATCGATTGGGGGTGTTCGTCATAATCGAGCAGGATTTGCGAGCCCGACTTGGCATCACTGACATCAACCGGCGCCATTTCGTCGGCAAACAGGTGCTGACGCTGCGCATCCATTGCACGCGATGCCGATTTTAGTGCCCACTCATCCATCTGCTCTCTGGTGAAGTGGAGACGATAAGCGATTTGCTGTGCGTAAACCCCCATCAGCTCTCCCTCATAAGCATCTTGCAGCCCATCGAGAAACATATGATCGTAGGTGGTTTTATGCCCCATGCGCATCCCGCCGCGCGCTTCTTTCAGCAAATACGGCGCATTGGTCATGCTTTCCATTCCGCCGGCTATCACGCAGTGGGTTGAGCCCGCTCTAATCAAATCGTGGGCCAGCATGACCGCTTTCATGCCCGAGCCGCAGACCTTATTCAGCGTGGTACAACCGACCGATTGAGGTAAACCCGCCCCTAATGCGGCTTGGCGCGCAGGGGCCTGACCACACCCGGCAGGCAATACGCAGCCCATCAGCACTTCACTGACCATTTCCGGAGGTAACGTTATTGAATCCATCGCCGCTTTGATGGCATGTTGCCCCAGTTGCGGTGATGAGAATGCGCTCAGTTTTCCCTGAAAGCGCCCTATCGGCGTCCTTTTTGCCGACACAATCCATATGGTGTTTTCCATGACCCGTCCTCATTGGCGAACATTGGGTTCACAGCACCGGGATCATTACTCAGGCTTTACCACTCAATACAACAGACCGGCATTTCGCCGATACAAGCCTGGACTGCAATCGCATGCGACCATGAATCCACACTGTGATTTCTTGACGTTTACGTAAGCATAGCACTAACATTTACGTAAACGTAAAGAAACAGACTGACAACATTTAAATCTCTTGTCTGAATGAGTGTCAGCAGATTTGAACACGTTTTAAATTTTCGTCGCCACACAGCTGGAGGGCATGATCAGGTGGAAACGTACAAAATCAGTGAACTGGCCAAAGAGTTCGATATCACGACCAGAAGCATCCGTTTCTATGAGGATATGGACCTGATCCACCCAACCCGTCAAGGCAAAATCAGGATCTATCAACGGCGCGACAAAATTCGCCTGAAACTGATCCTTCGCGGCAAGCGGCTGGGGTTTTCTCTGGCTGAAATCCGCGAATTGTTTGAGCTTTACGACACCAATCAATGTGACACCCAGCTACTGAAAATGCTGTCCATCATCGATGAGAAACAGGCGACGTTACAACGGCAGATGGATGACATCAATGTGGTAATGAGTGAACTCAATGCTGCCAGGGAGCGCTGTCATCAGGCGCTCAACCGTTCCGAATCGGGCTGAACTTCCGCCGGAAAACATGAAGCCGTTCTTTTAAAGATTCATACAGCCCAGTAATCATCAACAAGCACAACCCAAGAGCATCCGGCCATACGCCGATGCTCTCAGGAGGCGTTATGAAAGTGGATTACCAACCGCTGAACTTTGGTCTTGGGGAAACCATCGACCTGCTCAGAGAACACGTCAATGCATTCGCGGCGCAACACATTGCACCCATCGCCGCTCAGATCGACAAGGATAATCAGTTCCCCAACCCATTGTGGCCATTATTGGGTGAAATGGGGCTGCTCGGCGTCACCGTCAGTGAAACCTACGGCGGTGCTGGAATGGGTTATCTGGCTCACGTCGTCGCAATGGAGGAAATCAGCCGAGCCTCGGCCTCTGTCGCGCTCAGTTACGGCGCGCATTCCAACCTGTGCGTCAACCAAATTTTCCGTAACGGTAACGACGAACAAAAAGCCAAATACCTGCCTAAACTGGTTGACGGCACGCACGTCGGTGCACTAGCGATGAGCGAAGCCAACTCTGGCTCCGATGTGGTCAGCATGCAACTTAAAGCGGAACGCACCGAAGGCGGCTATCAGCTAACTGGCAATAAAATGTGGATCACCAATGGCCCGGATGCTGATGTTTTGGTGGTGTACGCCAAGACCGAGCCCCAGGCAAAATCACGAGGTATTACGGCATTTATTATCGAGCGGGGCTTTGCCGGATTCAGTCATGCTCAGAAACTCGACAAACTGGGCATGCGAGGCTCGAACACTTGCGAACTGGTGTTTGATCGCTGCTTTGTGCCAGACGCGAACGTACTCGGTAAGGTTAATCAGGGTGTAGAAGTATTGATGAGCGGTCTCGATTACGAGCGGGTGGTGCTCGCGGCAGGCCCGCTTGGCATCATGCAAGCTTGCATCGATCTTGTTCTGCCTTACATCCATGACCGGAAACAGTTCGGTCAGTCGATCGGCGAGTTTCAGTTGGTGCAGGCAAAAGTTGCCGACATGTACACCAGTATGAACGCCGCGCGCGCTTACGTGTACACCGTGGCGGCCGCGTGTGATCGCGGCGAAGTCACTCGTAAAGACGCCGCTGGTGCAATTCTCTACAGCGCCGAACTGGCCACACAAATGGCGCTCGACGCGATTCAGTTGCTGGGAGGTAACGGTTACATCAACGAGTTTGCCGCCGGACGCCTGCTGCGAGACGCCAAGTTGTATGAAATTGGTGCCGGCACTTCCGAGATCAGGCGAATTTTGATTGGCCGGGAACTGTTTGAGCAGTCCCGGTAACGAATAACCCCATTTAATGGCATAGTGGAAAGGACGATTCATGGCCATCATTCAAACCAAAGCCAAGCTGCATGACGACCTGTTTGTCACCAACCAAAAAGTCATGGCTGAACTGGTTGAACAACTGTATTCAGACATCGAAATCATCCGTCAGGGTGGCGGACCTGCCGCGCTGGAACATCAACGCAAAAAAGGCAAACTTCCGGTACGCGAGCGCATTGCGGCTTTGCTCGACAAAGACAGTGAGTTTCTGGAAATCGGTCAGTTTGCCGCCTGGCGTGTCTACGAGGAATCTGTGCCCTGTGCCGGAGTTGTGGCCGGCATCGGCACCATTGAGGGAATCGAGTGCATGGTGATTGCCAACGATCCGTCAGTCAAAGGTGGCACGTATTATCCACTTACCGTCAAAAAGCACCTTCGTGCTCAGGAGATCGCGCAGCGTTGTCGCCTGCCTTGTGTGTATCTGGTCGACTCAGGTGGTGCCAACTTGCCTCATCAGGCCGAAGTGTTCCCAGACAAAGAACATTTTGGCCGGATCTTTTTTAACCAGGCTCGCATGTCCGCACAGGGCATCCCTCAGATCTCCGTGGTCCTCGGCCTGTGCACTGCAGGCGGAGCCTACATTCCTGCGATGGCTGACGTGTCGATCATCGTCAAAGAGCAAGGCACCATCTTCCTTGCAGGACCTCCTCTGGTCAAAGCCGCTACCGGTGAAATCGTAACCGATGAGGAGCTGGGTGGCGCTGACGTGCATTGCAAGAAATCGGGAGTCGCCGACTATTATGCGCTCAATGAAGAGCATGCACTGACGCTGGCGCGCCAAGCGGTAATCAGCAGCAACGAACTCCCCGCAGCCTCTCCCCCTCACGAAGTGTTACCACCACGCTACCCGGCGGAAGACATGTACGGCATCGTTAACGCCAATTTACGTCTCTCTTTTGATGTGCGTGAAATCATTGCTCGCCTGGTGGATGATTCTAACTTTGATGAATTTAAAGCTTTGTATGGCACAACACTGGTGTGTGGGTTTGCCCGGCTACATGGTTACCCGATTGGGATCATCGCCAACAACGGAATTCTGTTTTCCGAGTCTGCACAAAAAGGGGCACATTTTATCGAACTGTGTGCCAAGCGAAAAATTCCGTTGCTGTTTTTACAAAACATCACCGGGTTTATGGTCGGCAAAAAAATGGAATCGGAAGGCATTGCCAAACATGGCGCCAAGCTGGTGATGGCAGTGGCCTGCGCCGATGTGCCTAAATTTACCGTGATTATCGGTGGTTCTTATGGTGCAGGGAACTATGGCATGTGTGGGCGGGCTTACGATCCAACCTTGATCTGGATGTGGCCGAATGCCCGAATCTCGGTGATGGGTGGCGAACAGGCAGCGGGGGTTATGACCCAGGTGAAACGCGAGCGAATGAAACGCAGCGGTGAAAACTGGGACAGCGACGCTGAACAAACCTACCGTCAATCCATGCTGGATCTGTACGAAAATCAGGGGTTACCCCATTACGCCAGTGCACGCTTATGGGACGATGGCATCATTGACCCGAAAGAAACCCGGCGCACACTCGGTTTTGCGCTCAAAGCGGCGTCACGAGCCCCGACTCCAGACAGTCAGTTTGGTATTTTCCGCATGTAAGGAGTGAAATATGTCTCGTTCGGAAACGGTAATCCCAACCCCGGAACAGCTTATCTGCACCATTGACAGCAGCGGTATCGCTAAGCTCACGCTGAATCGCACCCGCAAACACAATGCGTTTGACGGAGACATGATCGAAGCGCTACTGACCTGTCTGTCGTCATTAAAAGCCGCTCCAGACGTGCGTTGCCTGATACTCAATGCGAACGGCGCGCACTTTTCAGCCGGTGCCGATCTGCACTGGATGAAATCCATGGCGGGCAAAAGCCAACACGAAAACTTGAGAGATGCGGGTCGGTTGGCCACCCTGATGCACCAACTCGATACCTTCCCCCACCCGACTATCGCCGTGGTTCATGGTAGCGCTTACGGTGGTGCCTTGGGGTTGATCTGTTGTTGTGACATCGCCATTGCCGAGCAAGATGCACAGTTTTGCTTAAGTGAAGTTAAGCTCGGACTGATCCCGGCCACAATCGGCCCGTATGTGTGCCGAGCTATGGGGGTTCGTCAGGCGCGGCGATTTATGTTAACCGCCGAGCGCATCAGTGCAACTACCGCTCTGGAGCTGGGATTATTACATAGCGTGGAAACCGATCGCGATGCCCTGCATCTGCAAATGAATTTTCTCATCCAATCTATACTGGCAAATAGCCCTCAAGCGGTTTCGGCAGCTAAACAGCTGTGTCAACGTTGTGAAAATCACCCTATCGACCAGGCTTTGATTAACCACACCAGCGACGCGATCGCAGCAATTCGAGTTTCACCAGAAGGACAAGAAGGCCTGAACGCCTTCTTCGACAAACGGCGGCCATACTGGAATAAGGAGAGATGAGATGTCGGAAGAGAGCCTGCTACCAAACGCAGTACGGATAATTGAAGTCGGTGCCCGGGATGGTTTGCAAAATGAAGCGCAGCTCCCAACGGAAATGAAAGTTAAACTGATTGATCAACTCTCGTTAACCGGACTGACGCACATAGAAGCTGGCGCATTTGTCTCGCCGAAACGAGTGCCGCAAATGGCCGATTCCACGCAGGTGCTTAGCCAGATCAAACGCCAGCCGGGGATCACCTACTCAGCGCTGACACCCAACCTGCGAGGGTTCGAACAAGCCGTGCAAAGCGGAGCCTCTCAAGTGGCTGTTTTCACCTCGTCGTCAGAAGGTTTCTGCCAGCACAACATCCATTGTTCGATAAGTGAGAGTCTGCAACGTTTTGAACCAGTAATTGAAGCTGCAAAGCGCCAAGGTATTGCGGTGCGGGGTTATTTATCCTGTGTCGCCGACTGTCCGTATGACGGCCCGACCGACCCCGATCAGGTTGCGTCGGTTGCCAAAGCACTGATCGATCTCGGCTGCTATGAGGTGTCACTTGGCGACACGATAGGCACCGGCACGCCTTATCGGATCGCCAAAATGCTGGAAGCAGTAAGACGTTGTGTACCAGCGACCGAGCTGGCGGTGCACTTTCATGACACTTGGGGTCAGGCATTGGCGAATATCTATCAGGCGTTGAACATGGGCATCGCGACGATAGACAGCAGTGTGGCTGGATTAGGAGGCTGCCCTTATGCGCCCGGTGCTTCCGGCAATGTCGCCACAGAAGACGTATTGTACCTGTGCCAGGGGCTTGAGATTGATACCGGTGTCGATCTTCAGGCAGTCGCGCAAGCCGGTTGGATGATCAGCCGGGCATTGAACCGACAGCCTACATCCAAAGTCTCTCTGGCGCTGCGCCATCAGCAACAAAACCCGGTCTGAGGTCACATATTTCGCTGCCCGTGCCCGTTATGATGAAAATCTGTCAGCAGTATCAAGGCCTAAGGATAAACTATGGATACGCCATCCAACGACGCACCAGTTTTTAATGCGGTCGCTTTTCGCAAAAATCTGCACCGTTTCCCTGAGTTGTCGCTGGAAGAGGTGAACACGTCTCAAACCATCGCGCGCGTGCTCAGTTCATTCGGCCTGAAGCCGGTAACCGAAATCGGCGGGCACGGTTTGTTCTGTATTATTGAAGGTGAAGACGAAGGCGAAACCACCTTGATCCGCGCAGACTTTGATGCCCTGCCAATTGAAGAACAGGCACAACATGATCACGTCTCGGCTAACCATGGAGTAATGCATGCTTGTGGTCATGACGGTCACACTACCTCCTTGCTTAAAGTCGCGCAGCAGTTAGCCGAGCATCCTCCTAAGTCCGGTCAGGTGGTGTTACTGTTTCAGCCAGCAGAAGAGATCGGCACAGGCGCCGCTTCGATGCTGACGCATCCGGCACTGCGCGACCTGACCGTCGACAACGCCTATGCTTACCACAACCTGCCTGGCTATCCGCTGCACCAGATCGTCGTCAAGACAGACACCTTTGCCTGCGCATCCACTGGTGTATCTATCACACTCACCGGTAAAACTTCACACGCGGCAAGGCCTGAAAATGGGATCAGCCCAACCAACACGATGATGGACATCATGCAACTGCTGCAAGGAATGCCACAACGCTTTCCCGACGCTTTCAGCTTGGTGACTATTGTGCATGCACAGCTGGGCGAAGCGGCGTATGGTGTCTCTCCGGGAGAAGCGAAAGTCATGGCGACAATGCGCAGCGAATGCAATGAAACGTTTCAGGCGATGCAGACGCTGCTGACCGAGGCACTACAAGAGTTCAGAGCACAAAGTGGGTTGGACATTTATGTAGAGTGGGATGAGCCGTTTAACGCAACCGTTAACTCAAGACAGCATGTCTCAATGCTGGTCGAACAAGCAAACCAGCTCGGACTTTCCGTTCATCAACTCGATGAACCGATGCGCTGGTCAGAAGACTTCGCTGAGTTTCTGCTCAAATGGCGCGGCGCGATGTTTTGCATCGGCAGCGGAACACACCATCCGGAACTGCATAACCCGGATTACGACTTTCCAGACGACATTATGGACACAGCAGCATCCCTATTCGTCGCCCTGATCCGACGTCAGCACGGTTTAACCCAAGACTTGTAAACCGGTGCAGTTTAGGCAGGAAACACTTCTTCAATGGCTTCATAAACCAAAACGTCTCCTACACGTTTGCTCTCCATCAACGCCAACGAGTAAACCGGTAGTTCAGCCATCTCGGCCTTGAGTGATTGTACTTTATCACGCAACGTCATGTTTCTTCCTAAAGTAATATGCGGCGTGTACTGGCGCCGCTCTGCATAAAACCCCATGTCGTTTAGCCTGTCCCGCATCCGGTTTTGCAGCGCCATCAGCTCCGCTTGTTGCTGGACACCTAACCACACCAACTGCCGCCCTTTCACCGAAAAAGCGCCAAAATGATCCACCCGAATGCTCTGTGGGCACCGGTCCAACTGATAAAGTACTTCTGTCAGTGTTTTCTTTTCCGCCGGCGTGGCCTCACCAATGAACTCCAGTGTGACGTGGTAGTTTGACTCGCGGGTCAGGCGCCCCTTGATAGCATGGCTGGCCAGTTGTTCCTGATAATGCGTGATGCGTGTTTTGGTGTCGGTATCAAATGTCAGAGCGTAAAACAAACGCATGGCGTTCCTCCTCAATCACTGCCAGCAAATACCCGAGTTATAAGGAAATTATACTCAAACTGAATCAGGAAGCGATGTTATGGGCTTACGACCCTATATCCTTATTACTTTTAGGCGCCTGCTTGTTCTCACTTTCAGCATATTTAAGCAACGTATTCCTCCGCCTAACGTCAAACTGAAAAACCACCCGTCCGGCCCCATATTAAACAAAACTTTTTTTCACACTGCCTTGTCCTCTTTTTGAAAAACACCCACCTTAGACGGGTGATTTGACACCTTAAAACGGCGATTTGAGCCACTTTTAAACCTCTGTTTTTAAAGAAGTTATTTTTGTAGAAAATCAAACACTTGCAATGTTAGTCTGCACGCAACAAAGGAGACAACATGCTTAACACCGATCTCACGTTTCTTAAACAGGACTTCTCTGGCCAAAATCTTCAGGGCCACACTTTTACGAACTGCCGATTTTATCAATGCAATTTTCGGCGCGCCGATCTTAGAGATACCACGTTTACCGATTGTCGTTTTATCGAAGCACAAGCCATTGAGGGCTGTGACTTCCGTTACGCCAAGTTAAAAGATGCGAGCTTCACCAACTGTATGCTGGCAATGAGTCTTTTCAATGGTGCTGACTGTATGGGGATAGAACTGCGTAAATGCGATCTAAAAGGCGCTAACTTTCAGCAAGCTAATTTTGCCAACCGCATCAACCATACGATGTTCTTTTGTTCTGCATTCATCACCGGATGTAATCTGGCGTACACCAACTTCGAACGGGTGTTACTAGAAAAGTGCGATCTGTTTGAAAATCGCTGGAATGGCGCCAACCTGTCTGGTGCAAATCTGAAAGGTTCCGATTTGTCCCGGGGTGAATTCAGTACCGAGCAATGGGGAAGCTTTAATTTGGAGGAGTGCGACCTGACTCATATCGAACTCGAAGGGTTGGATATCCGTCGCGTGTCGCTTCATGGCGTAAAAATTTGTGACTGGCAACAGGCGCAACTGCTCGCTCCGCTTGGGCTGATCGTACTCTAATCTCACAATATATTCGGCGAATAGGGAGATACGGGGTAACTCAGCCTGTATCTTCCCATTCCGATTTATGCTCTCCTCACTTCGCCTGCTTTAGCGCCGCGTCAATCGTGCCGTGAATCAGATTTTCATAGATCTCAGCCTGACCGGCCGGAATCAACTGACGTTGAATCTCTCGGCGTTTATCTGCGTCAAACAGTCGCTCCGCCACCCACCCGGTCAGGTAAAGCGCCGACAAACAACCACCCGCCGTCGCGATGTTGCCGACAATCACCAAAGGTTCGTCTTGCACATCTCCCCCCATTTCCAGCAAGCGATGTTTTGCATCCGGATGCGTCGTAAGAGGGGCTCCATCCAGCAAACCCAGTTGATGAAGAATGAACGAGCCTGCACAAATCGACCCAATAAGTTGTTTGTCAGGATCTAACGTCAGTGACGCCATAAACTCAGGATTTTCCAGCACAGCCGGAACGCCTTTGTAACCACTGACAAACAACACCACATCTGAATCACACGCTTCGGATACATGCCCATCGGTTTTTACCGTCATTCCCAAAGTAGACGTATGTTCACTGCTTAGCCCCAATACTTTTACACACCAGTCCTTCTTATTGCGACCCAGAATATCCCGCATCAGGAAAAAATCGACATCAGTAAAGTCGTCGAATACGACAATGGATAGTTGATACATACTCACTTCCTATGGTTATCAATATGCGCACATTATCATAATCAATGTATAACAAACGGTGCGAACGCTCGCAGAACAGGCGCTTATTCGTCGTGGCAACGCATGTTGTGCAAAATCGAACCCACATTCATCTCAGAAGCGATTTCTGCTACAGTGGAAATACACAAATACAGAACTAACATAACTCACTGATATGGAAGAAATATACCTGGCTGGCGGGTGCCTTTGGGGCGTTCAGGAATTTATCAAATACGTTCCTGGCGTGATATCAACCGAAGCAGGCCGAGCCAACGGCGCCTCAAATACGACCCAGGGTAACTACGACGGTTACGCCGAATGCGTGCGGTTAGAGTTCGATCCCACCCTGATCTCAATCGAGCAGTTGATTGAGCACTTGTTTGAAATTATTGACCCATACAGCGTCAATAAACAGGGGCAAGATGTCGGTACCAAATACCGAACAGGCATCTACAGTAACCATGCGGAGCATTTACGATTGGCAACCGCCTACTTAAGCTCGCGTTGCGATGCCGAACGCATTGCCGTGGAGGTCTTGCCACTGAAGAATTACGTCAAAAGCGATACAGAGCACCAACACCGACTGACACGTCATCCGGAAGATCATGCACTTTGCCACATTCCGTGGAATTTACTGCACAAGTATAAAACCGCATCATAGCCACTCTGGTCAACACACCGCCACAATGGTTATAGCCGCGCCAAGTCACACCGTAGAAACTTCCCTTTCGCACTGGCGCGTAACTCCCCGCAGACTCTCAACTCGGCGCTCATCGTATACATGCTGCGCCGCTCGGACTCACATTGTGCGGTGACGATGACCTGCTCTCCCAGTGTGATTGGTCGGTGAAAGCGCACATCCAGTTGTGCTGTTAATGCTGATATGTCACGGTGCAGTATGCAATGCGTCATCGCACCATCCAACAACGCGCTGACAATGCCACCATGCAAAATTCCGTTGTACCCCTGATGATGTGATGCCACGGTAAATCTCGCCTGAACACCCCGCTCAGCGCCATACTCGTAGCGAACACCCAATGAATGCGGGTTGCTCACCGGGTCTGCACACACTGCGCAACCACCATGCGATGCTAAAATGTTACTCATACAAAATCCCACCATGACACAATTTAATTATTAGCATATGCCAATTACATCAAAAGAGGATGACGGAATCTTTGTTTGCAGCCACGATATCTTTCAGGAAGCCTTAACCAGTTGCTGCTTTAACTAGGTTAACAACGCTCGGTAACGTTTGGTTTGAGCAAAATCGAGCTTGCATACCAGCCAACCTCAACCAGTCTTATAACCGTTGAACTCCATACAGACGACGGCCACATTACTGGTCTGATGGCTGGAGGCTATGGCCTTGTGATGGCTGAACTGGATATCGTTCTTTGAATTGATTGACACACGTGATTACACAACTGATTTATTCGCCAGTGTTTAACCGTCAGTTTGGCAGGCTTGCATCCGTCGCTGCCAATCGTTCAACGCCTCACGCGTATCGATATCAAACGCTGCCCGCTCTATCGGCACTTCCCGCACACGGGTATCACCACTACGCAGTAACTGCCGGGCACCGTGCTCACCATCGAGTCGCTGCAACTGAGCGAAACTGCTGGCCGGAAACAAAGCGGGGACACCTCGTTTTTCGTGATAGAAAGCGCATACGATCTGGTCTGTTGATTCACTTTCCACCAGACGCTGTAAGTCCTCTGCTCGCAGAGCAATCTGGTCAGCAAGTAAAATCAACATGGCGTCAAAGTCCGACGACATTACCTGTGTGGCGTAGGCAATGGATCGCCCTAATCCCTTAGACCAATCTGGGCAGTAAAGCAGTGGCACCGAGTCCAGTTGACCCGCTTTCTGAGCCTGTTCAATGGCATCATGCCAACGGCCGGTGACAACAAATACCGGCCCGATTTGGCTGCCCAATGCCTGTGTCACAACCTGCGATAAGAGTGTGTGGCTACCATCTAACGGATGCAGTGGTTTGCAGCCACCAAAGCGTTTACTTTCCCCCGCAGCCATCACCACCACAGCCACTTTCCTGTCGACCATTCCCATTCAGGATGCCGCCCGAAACAAAGGCAGGACATCACTGAGAGAGCGCCCTGTCGCACGAGTCGTCGCAGCCTGACATTCCGCCAGAATAGACAGTGCGATGGTTTCTGGCAGCTCAGCGCCGATATCTAGTCCGGCAGGGCCAGATAGCGTAGCCGATAACTCATCGGGTAAAATACCTGCTAGGCTCATCACTTTGTCACGTCGGTTGGTTGGGCCGAGTAACGCCAGATATTTGAGGGGGACCCCCGCCATCGCGGCCAGCGCCTCAGCGTCCAAGCTCACGTTGTGACTCATTAGTATCGCCGCCTGCACATTGTGATCACGGCAATGAGCTGGCAATTCACTGGCCTGGCCGTTGAGCCGATGGGCAAGATGGGGAAAGTACTCCATCCGTCCGTTGGCTGGTCTGGGATCCCACAATGTAACCTGCCACCCAAGCAGATGGGCCATCTGCGCGACGGGCCTGGCATCTATGCCACCACCAACGAGCAAGACATGCAGCGGGGCATCTATCGGCGTACACAGCCAGACGCCGTCTTCTTGCTCGATTAATGTGGCTCCCGTACGTTGATGTTCCTCCGGCATCGCTTCAGTCATAAAACGCGCAGCCACGTCTTTTTTGGACACCTTTTGAAAGTAATGGCCTTTGTGGTGCTGCTGCAGTGCCACCAGCACCAAAGGCAAATCAAGATAACCATTTTCGGCCGTCAGGGGCTGCAACAGAATATGAACCGTGCCGCCACAACCAATGCCTAACTGAAAGGCAAGATCGTCTTCGTCGCTGCCGTCGTAGGTCAGTGTGACGGGCGCCTGATTAAGCATCACCTTACGTGCGTGTAGGTGAATATCAGATTCAAGGCACCCTCCGCTGAGCATTCCCAATTGGTGTCCGGCGTCACTGAACAGCATCATGGCGCCGGATTTACGATAAGCCGGACCTTCGGTTTTGTACACCGTGCCCAGAACCCAGTTGGCTTCGTCTTTAAGACGAAGCCATTGGGTCAGCAAATACAACAAATGATTGGACATCGTTTTCACCTGTAGTCATTGTGCTGAAAGAGTCAAACTAAACTCAAATCAGAAACAGCTTACGCCGACGCCAGTTTCAGCGGCAGTACATTCAGGCGTTGCCCGGTGATCGCTGCCACGGCATTTGCCACCGCTGGTGCGATTGGCGGCACACCCGGCTCACCGACACCCGTCGGAGCTTCAGCAGAAGGCACAATATGCACCTCAACTTCCGGCATCTGGTTCATTCGTAGTACCTGATAATTGTGGAAGTTCGACTGTTCCACCACTCCACCTTCACCCAGAGTAATTTCACTGATCAAGGTTGGAGACAGACCAAAACCGATCCCGCCTTCCATTTGCGCGGCGATCACATCCGGGTTGACGGCCACACCGCAATCAACCGCACACACCACCTTATCGACGGAAATCTGCCCATTTTTCACAGACACCTGCGCCACCTGCGCTACAAACGTACTGAACGATTCATGTACGGCGACGCCCATGCCCGTCCCTTCTGGCAGGCTCTTACCCCATCCTGCTTTCTCGGCGGCCAGTTTGAGCACACCCTGCCAGCGAGGATGTTTGTCCAGTAATTTCATGCGCATTTCAACCGGGTCTTTACCCGCTTTAACTGCCAGCTCATCAATCATAGTTTCGACAGCAAATGCTGTATGGGTACTCCCCACTGAGCGCCACCATTGCACGGTTGGGCCTTCTTTAACCGTGGTAAGTTCAAGCTTCAGATTAGGAATCGCGTATGGATTGTTGGATGCCCCTTCCACTGACGTCGCATCAATTCCGTCTTTGACCATAAATGATTCAAAGGCGGTATTGGCCAGAATCGATTGGCCGACAATATGCTGATGCCAGGCCGTGATGTTGCCTTCAGCATCCAGACCAGCCTGGACGCGATGCACGTACGCCGGACGGTAGTAGCCAACCTGGGTATCGTCTTCCCGGCTCCACACCATCTTCACCGGAATGCCCTTCTTCTGCTTGGCAATCTCAACCGTTTCAATCAGATAATCGGAATGCGGATTCGCTCGACGGCCAAAGCTGCCTCCCGCTAACAACATATGCAATGTGACTTGCTCTGGTTTGATACCCAGCACTTTCGCAATGTTCATCTGATCAACCGTCTGGAACTGTTCGCCATTCCAGATTTCGCATCCCTGATCCGTGACTTGAGCAACGCAGTTCATCGGCTCCATAGGAGAATGCGATAGGAAAGGAAACTCATAGGTCGTATCAATAACGGTCTCAGCCTGCGCCAATGCACCCGCCGCATCGCCATCATTTCGAGCCACAATGCCGTTCTTCTTCGACAGCGTTTTATACTCGGTCATGATTTGCGCTGAACTCTTAGTGAACGCGCCGCTCTCATCCCAGCTAACTTGCAGCAAGTCGCGGCCTTTTTTTGCACTCCAGTAGTCTTTGGCCAGCACCGCTACGCCTGTGGGAATGGTCAGAACATCCACCACACCCGGAGACGCTTTTGCCGCCGTCGAATCCAGCGTTTTCAGCTTGGCACCGAATTTTGGTGCATGCAGAATCATGGCAGTTAACATCCCGGGGAACTTAATGTCCTGTGTGAAAATCGCCGTTCCGTCATTTTTGCCGATATCTTTGCGGCTGACTTTCTGTTTACCAATAAATACGAATTGCTCGGGCGTTTTTAGCGTCACACTGGCTTCATCCGGCATGGGCTGAGTTGCCGCATCTTCAGCCAGTTCACCAAACTGAGCCTTGTTGCTGCCATGAGTAACAACACCCGCTTTCACCTGGATTTCAGATGCAGGCACACCCCAGCGCTTCGCCGCGGCGGCGACTAACATAGCTTTCGCAACCGCGCCAGCGGTACGCATTTGCATGTATGAGTTAGCGATGGCAGTACTGCCGCCTGTGCCTTGCATCGGGCCCCAAAGCGTATTGTTGTAGCGTTTGGCATCGGCTGGCGCACCTTCGGCCACCATCTGATCCCAACTCGCATCCAGCTCTTCTGCGACCAAAGTCGTCAGGCCGGTATAAGTACCCTGACCCATTTCAACGTGTTTGATCATCACGGTAACTTTGTTGTCTGTCCCGATACGCACAAACGCATTGGGTTCAAACGGCGCCTTCGCGGCCTCATCCGCGCGAGCATTGAGTGACAAAGGTAAAGAGAACCCCAATGTTAACCCCGCACCGACACCACCCATCAATTTTAGAAATTTACGGCGGCCGGGTACGACCTCATCCACCGCTGATGAAAAGGACATTCTACGCATGATTGTTCACTCCCTTATCAAACGGCTTTGAGTTGCGTTGCTGCGTCTTTGATCGCCTGACGAATACGCACATAAGTTGCACAACGACAGATATTGCCCGACATGGCAGCATCAATGTCGGAGTCTGTCGGATTCGGGTTGATCTCCAGCAGAGCAACCGCAGACATAATTTGCCCCGACTGACAGTAGCCACACTGCGGTACCTGCAGTTCATCCCAGGCTTGTTGCACCACTTTTGCGGCACGACTTTCCACGCCTTCTATGGTGGTGATCTTCTGACCAACAGCAGCCTGAACTGGCGTCACACAGGAACGAATCGGCTGACCATTCAAGTGCACAGTGCAAGCGCCGCACTGCGCCATACCGCAGCCGAATTTGGTCCCGGTCATATCAAGATGATCACGAACAGCCCATAGAATGGGCGTGTCTGGCGATGCGTCGATTTCTCTATCGACACCGTTCACATTCAAAGTAACTGACATGGAGCTTCTCCTGCTCTCTTTATATTGAATTGGCGTGCGATATCCCGCTCAGGTAATGGAGATTGCCGCACGTTGTATAGATAGTTTCATTGCTCATCACTAGCTATAGAGAAAATTATAGAAGTACGCGGATGATGTGTTAGACAGAAAATCCAAATTGTTTGCCTAATGTTCCAGAAAACCAAAAAACGTGGCAGAACGACCAATTAGCAAGCATTCTGGCGGCGATGGCGTTGTCATTAAATAAATTGAGGATTTATAAAAACAGCATCCTTAGATGCGCGTGGAGCGAGATTTTTATACGTATAAAGAGCGAAATACATTCAAATTTGCCATCAACGTCAGAATAATGGCTGCGTCAAAAACACCGAACACATACCTTACTGAAATTATTGACAAAATTTATTTTCATTTAAAGCGTATATGGTTATCGAAAAATGAATCAATAAGTGATACCT
>NZ_WXWP01000015.1:0-12890 GCF_009904765.1 Vibrio sp. V39_P1S14PM300 | reverse complement strand
CTCATATAGAGAAAGCAAGAGATTTCATATATGAAGAAGCCTAGACGATTTATCAAGCAGTTATTTTTCATAGGACTTTTATCTGTTTTAGGGGCACCTTATGTTCAAATACACGCAAGCACGATTACATTTTCTGGCTCGGTAATTGAACCAGGTTGTATGCTGCAGCAGGAAGGAATACGTTGTTATGAACCTGCAATAAAAGACTATCAACTTACCTACCTGCCTTTTAAAGATATAAGCGCAAAGATGTCTGTTGGCGAAAAAGTGTATATTTCTTCTCCCTCTTTGAAAATAAACTGGGTTGAAGTACACCGTCTGAGTGAAAAAAGCGTGATTGTTTCTGCAAACTTCCTCTAGTGGACTATTTTTCTCCTCCTTAGCACTATGAGAGGATGTTTACCGTTTTCCACTACGTTTGTACAACTTGCCAGAATCGAACTCGTTCTATATTAACTAAAGAGTGTCAAAGTTGTGTGGCACAAGATCAATCTGAGCCGTTCCAGTTTCTCTATTCGAAACTTGAGTAGGTTATTGGGGTTTACGACTTAAAACCTGCAGCAGTCATCATCAGGCGAAACAGTGCAGACACAATGCCCAGTGCGGCAACGCTTGCTACCCAAATCCCAATCATCCAAGCCCATTGGCTAAAGCATATCTTCATTTTCATTCAAGGTTCCTTACGAGTTGTTCAGTGGTACGCTTCGCCTTCTTTTACCTTCCCTGCGAATACGTAGTAACTCCAGAAGGTGTAAGCCAGAATGACCGGGATAATGATCATGGCTCCGACCAGCATAAAGCTCTGACTGCTGGCGGGTGAAGCAGCATCCCAGATAGAAATACCAGGTGGAACAATATTCGGCCAGATACTGATGCCAAGCCCCGCGAATCCGAGGATAACGATGATTAATGCCATCATAAACGGGCTGCGCTCTTTGCGTTTTCTCACTGAATCGGCAATTTTTAAACATACCAGTCCGGTCAGCACAGGGACGGGAATCAGATAGTATAAGTTTGGCACCGAGAACCAGCGTTGGGCAATGGACGGATACGCCAGTGGCGTCCAGACGCTTACGATGACCAATGCGGATATCATCGCCATTAACGTTGTGTTGGTGAAGCCAAACATGCGCTTCTGAAGCTCGCCTTCTGTTTTCATGATCAACCAAGTACTTCCCAAAAGCGCGTAAGTGGCGAGCAAGCCAAATCCACAAAAGATCGGGAAGGGTGCCATCCAGTCCAGTTGTCCTCCGACAAACACACGTTGTTCCACATCAAAGCCCTGAATCACAGCACCAACCACAATGCCTTGGAAAAACGTAGTCAGAATCGATCCAGCCATAAAAGATCGGTCCCAGAACTTAAGGTGGTTTTCCAAGGCTTTAAAGCGAAATTCAAAAGCGACACCACGGAAAATCAACGCAATCAACATCAGCGTTAAAGGAATGGTTAATGCTTCAATAATGATGGCGTACGCGAGCGGAAAAGCGCCAAACAGAGACGCGCCTCCCAACACAATCCAGGTTTCATTGCCATCCCAGACAGGAGCCACACTGTTGACCATGACGTCTTTTTGTTGCTCGTTTTTGACGAAAAGCATCAGTATGCCAATCCCTAAGTCGAATCCGTCCATGATGATGTACATCAGGGTTGCGAAAACGATGATCGCAAACCAAATCACGGATAAATCAAAATGCATATTTTTTACCTTTACTTTTCTCTGGCGACGCTAAATGCGACCTGAAACCGTGGCCATGTCATGCTCATCGTGCTCTATGACATCAGGGCCTTTCTTGATCTGGTGGATCATGTAGTAGTAGCCGAAGCCAAATACCATGCTGTAGACAACCAGAAAACACAGCAGACTGATGCTCATCTGTAAGTCGCCATGGGACGACACGGCATCACGCGTTTTTTGTACCCCATACACGACCCACGGCTGACGGCCAACTTCGGTGGTGAACCAGCCGGCGAGTATCGCAACCAGACCTGAAGGCCCCATCATTAATGAGAATTTGAGGAACCCGTTTGAGGTATAAAGGGTGTGTTTTTTGCGTAACCACATGCTGTAGAGCCCTTGAAATATCATCAACAGGCCAAGCCCGACCATGATTCTGAAAGACCAAAACACGATTGGAGAGTTTGGTCGTTCGTCTACAGGGAACTCTTTCAGTGCCGGGATGGGGTCAGTCAGACTGTGACGGAGGATCAGACTGCCCAAGAGTGGAATTTCGATGGCGTAGTCTGTTCTTTCTGCGGCCATGTTTGGCATGCCAAATAGAATGAGCGGAGTCGCTTCTCCATCACTGTTGTCCCAGTGCCCTTCGATGGCGGCGATTTTGGCAGGTTGGTGCTCTAAGGTGTTGAGTCCATGCAGATCGCCGATAACAGCCTGAAGCGGGGCCAGTAGCACAAGCACACTCAGTGACATAGAAAACATCTTCTTTACGGCAGAAGAGCGGTTACCTTTTAGCAGGTGCCATGCGGCGGCGGCGGCAACAAACAGCGCTGAACTGACAAACGCGGCAACGCTCATATGGGCTAAACGGTATGGAAATGAAGGATTGAAAACGATGGCAAACCAGTCGACCGGCACTGCGCGTCCGTCAATGATTTCGTGGCCTTGAGGAGTTTGCATCCAACTGTTGGATGCGAGGATCCAGAAGGTTGAAATGATGGTGCCCAGTGCAACCATCGAGGTCGCGAAAAAGTGCAGTTTCTCACCCACACGATGCCACCCAAACAGCATTACGCCGAGAAAGCCAGCTTCGAGAAAAAAGGCGGTTAAGACTTCGTAAGTTAATAGTGGTCCGGTGATGGAACCGGCAAAATCAGAGAAGCCACTCCAGTTGGTACCGAATTGATAGGCCATCACCAGTCCTGAAACCACCCCCATGCCGAAGTTCACAGCAAAAATCTTCGACCAGAAGTGGTAGAGCTTTTGATAATCCGGATCCCGGGTTTTTAGCCACAGCCCTTCAAGGACAGCCAGGTAAGTGGCCAAGCCTATGGTGATGGCGGGGAAAATAATATGAAAGGAGACGGTAAAGGCAAACTGTATCCTTGCCAGCATGAATGCATCTAGGCCAAACATGAAACTTCCTTTGGGCTTATAAGTGTAATGAATGGGCCATTTTAAAAGGTGATAAGTCAAGGAGGTAGATACAGAGCTTTACGATAAATCTATAACAGATGGTTTTGTTAAGTGTTATGATTTTGTGCTGAACGTTGTGATGGAGAGTGGGTGTTGGCGAAGTATCAAGAACTGGTTGATCAGCTTAAGAGGCAGATACAGTCCGGGATCTGGAGCGCCGGAGATAAGCTTCCGTCTTTGCGTCGACAATCCGAACACTCAGGTTTGAGTTTAATGACCGTATTGCACGCGTATCAATTACTTGAGTCACAAGGTTGGGTCGTCTCACAACCTCGCTCTGGTTACCGGGTCGCACCGAATGTGCAAAGGACAGATGAAAACCATGTCCCTGCTGCACTCTCGTGGACGGAGCAGGTTGATATCAACGGGTTTATATTTGACGTGTTGCAAGCCAGCAAGAATCCGGCGATGACCAACTTCGGCTTCGCGTATCCTGACCCCGGTTTATACCCGCGTTACCATGTCAATCGGGCAATGAGCACAGCGGCTCGGCACATGCCAATTTCTGCCACATTTGATAACTTACCTCCGGGTAATGAGCAGCTACGCACCATTATTGCCCAGCGTTACAGCGCAAAAGGGATAGAGATTTCACCAGATGAAATTGTCATTACCGCAGGCGCATTAGAGGCATTAACACTCAGCCTGCAAGTGTGTACAAGGCCAGGAGACTGGGTTGTGGTGGAGTCCCCAGCTTTCTACGGGGCTTTGCAAACGCTAGAACGGTTAGGGCTAAAAGCCCTTTCGATAAGAACAGATCCCATCACGGGGATAGATTTGGATTCGTTGGAACGTGCGCTGCAAACCCACGATGTGAAAGCGTGCTGGCTGATGTCGAATTTTCAGAATCCGCTGGGGGTGACGCTCTGCAATGAGAAGAAGCAAGCGCTGGTTGAGCTTGTTCAGCGCTATAATGTGCCGGTGATTGAAGACGATGTATACAGTGAGTTGTACGTTGGGAATGACTCAGTGAGTCCGCTCAGAATGTACGATAATACGGGCAACACCCTGCTGTGCTCATCGTTTTCCAAGTCACTGATTGCGGGGCTGCGTATTGGTTGGGTGGCGGCAGGAAAACGAGCACTGGATGTCCAAAAGCTGCAGTTAATGAGTACGCTCGCAACCAGCACTCCGATTCAGATGACGCTGGTGCATTATCTGACCAGTCGCAACTACGAATCGCATCTTAAACAGCTGCGTAAAAAATTGTTTGAACGTAAAAGCAAGATGACGGAGCTGCTTCGAGCGTTACTGCCGGACAGAGTGACCATTGTCAGTCAGCGCGGCGGGTATTTTGTGTGGCTGGAGCTACCGCCCCATATCGATGCTTTGCCGATATACAAGCAAGCGTTAAAAGAAAACATCAGTATCGCACCAGGAAAAATGTTCAGCCTGACGGAGCAATATAACCATTGCCTTCGTCTAAACGCATCATTTGAACTTACTCCTAAAAACACGCACGCATTGAGCACCCTGGCAACACTCATCGTGGAGCATGTCTCCGGACAACCAGTCCCCCCAAACGCCTAAAGCGATGTCGTGACATTCATGTCCCGACTTACGCTGCATATGGCGCGAACTTTCAAGTTCCTCCTGCCAATCATGAATGTTTTTCATGTTCAATGTGAAACAAAACCAATGTTATTCAATCAGTGAAGCACGTATAAGTAAAAGACTGCTCTGGCGTTAAGCCGCGTTACGGCCACTTCTGCGTAGGCGATGGACCATAAATGCAGTCAGACTAACGATTGGGAAAATCAAAAAACAGAACTATCCCATAACAAGAGTCAGATACCCGTCAGCGTTTATCTAAGGAAATAGGATACAACTCACTATGAAGAACGATTTCACCTTTACTATTAAGAGCATTTGCTTTGATGAGCATTATCAGCCATCAGACAGCACGCGTATCACAACGAATTTCGCCAATTTGGCGCGAGGAAATTACCGCCAGGAGAACTTACGCAATGCACTGCGAATGATCGACAATCGTTTCAATGCGTTGGCTCATTGGGATAACCCAAATGGTGACCGTTATTCTGTCGAGCTAGAGATCATCTCGGTGGATATGGATATCCAAGGCAGTGGTGAAACCTTCCCATCAATTGAAGTACTGAAAACCAACATCGTTGATCACAAGACCGACGAGCGCATTGAAGGCATTGTCGGGAACAACTTCTCTTCTTATGTACGTGATTATGACTTTAGTGTGCTGTTACTGGACCACAACAAGAACCAGCCTCAGTTCAGTATTCCAGATAACTTTGGCGATCTGCACGGAAAACTGTTCAAGTCTTTCGTCCATTCAGAATCGTACAAACAGCATTTCAAAAAGCCTCCTGTGATTTGTCTGAGTGTGTCGGACAATAAAGTTTATCGTCGCACCGACAATCAGCACCCGGTGTTGGGTTTTGAATATCAGCCCAACGAGTCGTCGTTGACCGAGCAGTATTTCAAGAAAATGGGCCTGCAGGTTCGCTATTTTATGCCACCGAACAGCGTGGCTCCGCTGGCGTTTTACTTCGTGGGTGACCTGCTCAATGATTATTCCAACCTGGAGCTAATCAGCACCATTAGTACTATGGAGACGTTCCAAAAGATTTATCGCCCAGAGATCTACAATGCCAATGCGGTGGCCGGTAACTGTTACCAGCCAAACTTAAAGAACCAGGACCACTCATTAACTCAAATCGTGTATGACCGTGAAGAGCGCAGCCAACTTGCGATTGAACAAGGCAAATTTGCCGAGGAGTATTTTATCAAACCTTATCAATCGCTCCTTGAGCAATGGTCTGCAAATTACGCGTAACCGATAACACGAACCTGGACGAAATGACGATGAAAAAACTATTACCGACTTCTACGGCAGGCAGCTTACCTAAACCTTCTTGGCTGGCTGAACCTGAGACACTGTGGTCACCTTGGAAGCTGCAAGGCGAAGAATTGATTGATGGCAAACGCGATGCTTTGCGCGTCTCTTTGCAAGAACAGCAGCGGGCCGGGGTGGATATCGTTAGTGACGGTGAGCAAACCCGCCAGCACTTTGTGACCACGTTTATTGAACACCTAAGCGGCGTGGATTTTGAAAACCGTCAAACGGTGAAGATCCGCGACCGTTATGAGGCGAGCGTACCCACCGTCGTTGGCCCAGTCAGCCGCACAAAACCCGTGTTTGTCGAAGATGCGAAGTTCTTGCGCCAGCAAACTCAGCAGCCTATTAAATGGGCGCTGCCTGGCCCGATGACCATGATCGACACACTTTACGATGCTCACTACGGCAGTCGCGAAAAGCTGGCTTGGGAGTTTGCCAAGATCCTTAATCAAGAAGCCAAAGAGTTAGAAGCTGCGGGGGTGGATATCATCCAATTCGACGAGCCCGCTTTTAACGTTTTCTTTGATGACGTCAATGAGTGGGGGATTGCGTGTTTAGAGCGCGCAATCGAAGGACTGAAGTGTGAAACAGCGGTGCATATTTGCTATGGCTACGGCATTAAAGCCAACACCGATTGGAAAAAGACGCTTGGTTCAGAGTGGCGGCAGTATGAAGAAGTGTTCCCGAAACTGCAGAAGTCGAATATCGACATCATATCGCTTGAATGTCATAACTCGCGAGTACCTATCGAACTGCTGGAGTTGATTCGCGGCAAGAAGGTGATGGTGGGGGCGATTGACGTGGCGAGCAATGATATCGAAACACCTGAGGAAGTCGCGAACACATTGCGAGAAGCATTGAATTACGTTGATGCGGACAAGCTTTACCCTTGTACTAACTGTGGTATGGCTCCGTTGTCCCGCGAAGTGTCCACCGCCAAGCTTGACGCTTTAAGCGCGGGGGCCGAAATCGTACGGCGAGAGCTTTCCGCCTAACTGCGCTGAGATACACCAGGAAATGAAGAAAAAACCAAGAACTTGTGTCTTGGTTTTTTAAATAGACGCCTGAAGGTAATCTACTTGGCTGTTATTATTTCTTTGACGGTAAAAAGCCTTGCCCCGCACCTGGCGTGACCCGGTTCGCGCGTACTTCATTTTCATAAGCAATGGACGTTTTTGGGAAAAAGTTACCCGCGTCTGCGTTGGAATTATTGGCAGGGGTCGGCTTTAACTCATTTTCATGAGCGACCGACCCTTTAGGGAAGATGCTGTTACTACTCATTGCGCGTTCCGTTTTGACTTAACATGAATGTGAATGCTAGCGGCAATACACAATTTATAACGACTGAATCTCTATGCAAATTTACTGAAATGAGTGCATTGTGATGAGTGTCTCATCGTTACGTCTGATTATTTACTCTTGTCATTTTTAGCTACCGGTGAGACTGTCGGTCATGACGTTCCAATCTTAATTTCCCCGGAGCCGGGTAGCTGATTGACCAACGATTTCCCCATTAACTTGGAGGGAGTGTAGCTGCCGCCAGCAGAACGGTGCTGCATCAGATACGTCACCACAGCAAGTGCGCCTGTAACGGTCAGGCTGTAGCCGTTTGCTGTTTGGATTCGTGCGGTTTTCCGTTCACCCTTAGCGTTGGTCACTTCTCCCCAGACGTAGGTGGGCAGTTGAGCGCGCTGTTGCTCGTTCGGTCCTGTGACGGTCTTTTCAATTCGTGCTTTAATCAGAGCCTGAAGCCAGCGCCAACCTAGGAGAGGGCGAACAAAATTGGCTTTTTTAGCGTTACGGATCATGCGTGGCGAGCCTGGGATAAAGACGTTTATATTGGGGATCTCAGTGCTGTAGTAAGCGGTCGACACATCGCCCCAGGGAATGGTCATGGCAAGCTTCTCACCGTCGCCAAAATCAATCCGGCGGACTTCATAAGCCAGTGGAACGGTTACGATATCGCCCTGACGACGAATTTTCCCGCCCTGGGCCAGGCCTTCGACCGAGGTTTTGGCTGTACCCGGAGAAAAGCCAGAGCGGGAATCAAACCCCAACGACAAATGGGTGGCATCTGGCATAGCTTCTTTGAGCGCCGCTGCAAGGCAGTCGGTTGGAATAACATCAAAACCGACGCCCGGGCAAAGAACCACATTGGCATGCTGAGCTTGCGAGTTCAGGCGCTGCGCCAACTCGAATACGGCGATTTCACCAGTAATATCGAGATAGTGTGCACCCGCGTCAAGGCAGGCCCGCATCATCGGATGCGCCGTCGATGAGAATGGACCAGCGCAGTTTAACACCAGCGACACTCCACTTAATTGTTGCGCTGCGGTGTCGGAGTCATCCAGGCCAAAAGTCAGGGCGGTTAATCCCAACTCATTCGCCAAACGTTGTGTTTTTTGTTTGTCTCTTCCCCCCAGCAAGGGGCGCAATCCTTGCCGAACCGCTTCACGTGCAATCAGTTCACCGGTATAACCGTAAGCACCGTAAATCAGCCAACGGGCGTGTTGAAGGTCGGGGTTTGCTTGTGTCATGGTTATTGCTCCTGCAAGTTGTGACGGGGATTAGGCTTGCTTTGGTTCGGCGCTTTGCTTTTGTTGTCGCTCACGGAGGATATGCTTTAGCCCTTGTTCAAAGCGTGTAAACTGAAACTCTGGAAATCGAGCTTTAAATTTATCGGAGACAAAAATATTGTCCTCACCATAACGGGGCAGGAGTTCGGCCGTGTCTCGAACGGTACGATTGAACAGACCTGCCAACCTTAATTGCCAGTGTTTGATGATCCGGTAAGTCGGTTGAGCGCCGAACGTCTCTGCGGCCAGAGAAATAAATTGTTTGTACGTCAATCGATTATCATCGCAAGGTAAGTGCCAGGTTTGGCCGTAAGCGTCAGGCGTATTACCGATCAGAGCCATCGCCCGACTGGCATCCGGGGTATAAATCAGGCTGCGTTTGACATCATCACGCAGAAATACTTTGGCCGGTTTGGCGTTCAACAGTGGCTCTATGATCGTGGTGTTGGTGAAGCTCTGGGTTATACCCGGGCCATAAAATTCCGGAGCTCGGCAGATCACTGCGGTCAGAGAGCCGCGATTCATTGCGTCGAGTAACATCTCGGTAATTTGAGCCCGGACTTTACCTTTTTCGCCGTTTGGGGCAAACCTTGCGTCTTCACGTTGCGGTTCGCTGGTTTGCGGGTACATGTAAGTGTTGTCAAAATAAACCAGCTTCGCACCAGCCGTTTCGCAAGCTGCGATCGCGTTCCGCATCAGGACTGGCCACTGATCAACCCACAATTGCGTGTCCATCGGGAGCCCTGCGGTCAGATACACAATCTCTGAACCTTCGACCGCTCGCAGTGTTTGGACCGGATCAAGCAGGTCGGCTTGAAAAAGCTCATCGCTCTCATTCACTTTTTGAGGTCGTCGGCTCACCAAGCGAATATCCTGGGTAAATTCGCGTTTAAGGCTGTTCGCCAGCTCGCGACCAATTTGCCCGTTTGCACCAAGTATGGTTTGCATGATGTCTTTCTCCTGAGAGGTCACTGTATCTGTTAGCGAGCATCCTAAGGTTAAAGTTATGTTTAAGGTCAAGCAAAATTGTGACTGTCTGTTGTGTGGGTAAGTAAAGCTTCAGCTCAGCCTGAGTGCAAAGAAGCGAGTGCCTTGTTCACGGGCGAAAGTAAATCGATGGGATACGGGAATGACCGAACGAATGCGATAAACCGGCAGGTTACTGGCTTTTATCGTCGTCCTGATGCGGCAAAATATTCCAACCAAACTGAGACATAACCCGCTTGGCATTGGTTGCACAGTCCATGTCCTCGGGTTTGGCCTCGACTTCCCGCAGTACCTCCAATAACCGCGCTTTGCTCGTCGCGATTTTGCGTTCAATGTCTTCCAGATCTTTGACCTTTTGTTGCAGTGTAGTCAGTAGTTGATGATGATGATCCCATTGTGACAAATCGGCGGGCAACAGTGCGCGCAGTTCATCCAGGGTAAACCCGGCTTGCTGCCCGCTGGTGATCATATTGAGCACCATGATCGCTTCAGGCGGATAAGTGCGGTAACCATTGGCGGTGCGTTTCACGGTGGTCAACAGGCCAATTTTTTCGTAGAAGCGAATGCGTGATGGCGTCAAGCCCGTTTGCTGCGCGAGTTCCCCAATTTTCATTGTTGTGTTTCCCGGTCTGTGGACGATTTGCTGCGTCGCGATGATGATGGACCCGCTAGACAGTATGACGTGGGCAGACCAATGGTCAACGTTTTCTCGGTTTGGATGACACCGGAGTCGGCCCCGAGGTGAAAAATCCGGTATCGCGTGCACGATACCGGATGGGACGGAGAGTCAGACATCACTGCCAGCTGGCAAAGTGACGCACAAAATCACGGCTTAATAAATTTCAGAAAGGCCTCTGAATATTGCCATGATTCACTTTGGAACGGCACGCCGTCTTTGGCACTTGAGCAGGTGGCTGACGCCCAGGCATCACTGCACGAATGGTCACGGTTGATGGACCAGAAGGATAGGTATTTGAGGTTCTTCTCTTTGGACCAGGTTGCCAGACGCTCGGCTTGCTGAAGGGATATCGAATCGACGGTCAGATCGTTCAGGCCTTGCATCGGTATCATACCGAGTTTTTGATACAGCGCTTGTTCGTCGAGTTCCGGGTAGAGCACGGCCATTTTATCTTTCAAAAACTCGACGGTCAGAATCGCCAGCTCTGCTGTGTCGTCAACGTAAGTGTCGTGATACCACTGACCAAAGCTCATGGTCATCGGGTTGACGCTGTCGATATTGATGCCGGCTTTGGCAGCAGGGACAACCACTTCATCAAACCCACGGATGATATCAGGCGCTGCCGCCAGGGTGAAACTCACTTTCAGCTGCGGGTAATCGGCCTGCAAACGTGTCAGTGCACCAACCATACGTGCCATTGCCGCAGCATCGTTTTCGCGGCCCATTTCTACATCAAAATCGAGGTGATACACCTGATATGTATCGATGACTTTTTTGTATTCGGCATAAAGCAAGTCTTCCGTCGCACAGGCTTGTGACAGGTAACGTCCGTTCGCACCACCAAAGGAGATGATCACGTCTCCACCGGCCGCGCGTAGATCGTCTATCTGTTTCTTGCCCCATTGTTGTGAAACTTTCATGTCGGGTTGGCCTCCCCACAGCGCTTCGCAGACGTCTGGGTTCCACTCGCTGCCGAGAACAAAGGCAAGAGTAAAGTGTTTGTTGCCGGACTGATTAGCCAAGTCCACCAGGCTTTCCATTCCACCATTAGCCCAATCAGCATTGATGCTGGTGTCTTTGTATGGGGCCAGAATGTTGGCTTGGTCGTCCGTTTGTTCGACAAACTGCACGGTCGCGATACCCGCTTCACTGATCACCAGTGAAGTGGTGGCCAACAGGTAGCGTTTACCATCAACTTCAACAACAGGAGCGGATACGGTGTAGTTGCCTGGACGCAACAGATCAAAGCGTTCTGGACCGCCGCTTTGTAGCGGGTGCTGATAGATATCCTGCTCACTGTGGACCAAAGTCAAAGTTGTGCTCTGGTTGACCGGTAATCCCTGAAGCTGAATGTACGTTTCGATAAAATTGGCGGTATCGACGGGCTGAGTAGTTTCAGTCACATCTGGCGATGCGATCTGATCTTTATCGGCCACAAATTCAAAGGATTGCTCGCCATTCATCAACAGTGTGTGCTGGAGGTTGTTGAGCCGGTACCCGGTCAGTTCTGCGTGGTAAGCCGTCGCGTGTGCCAGGCTGTCTACCAGCGTTTCACTGCCGTAAGGGGCCTGATAATAGCTTTGTTCACCAGAGCTGGCGTTTGTCATGGTTAGGGTTGTGCTATCCACCAGATCGTTTGCAGGAAGTGTCAAACGGAAGCTGGCCGGGTAGATGGCTTCGCCATACCCCCAACTCAACTCAGCTTGGTGGCTCTCATCGGTGAGTGTCTGCTCCTGACGAGCGGGTTTGGCTGGGTAAGCTCCCACCGGGTTGACATCGAGGATGTAGGCACCGTAAGTGAGTGCGTCGACTGTGGTAGACGATTGCCAGTCGAGCGAGAAGGATTGCTGGTATCCGTTGGGGCCAGATAATGTTGCAGTGGCCTTTTGGTCGGTGACGTCACTTCCGGGGGCGGTAGGGGCCGTGAGTGTGATTTGGCCATCGCCAGTTTCAACGCCATCAAGAAAAACTTTGACGTCCTGAATGGTCTCTGGGGTGGCATTGACGCCCAAACCGAATTGCAGCGAGATCGCTCCGCCGAAGGCCAACATGCTGTTGATCCAACTGTCGTCTGAGTACGTGGTGGTAACCTGAATGAGGAACTTGCCCTCGGCAGTGGGTGTAGAGTTGACCGCTATGTTGTTCGGATAACTGATGCCGCCGAAATTCCCCCACACGGAAGTGACGTCTTGTGGAGAGACAAATGTGACAACCATGCCGTCGATGTCAGCATCCTGTGCCAATGTATTGGTGATTTTAATCGATAGATTTGACCAGTTAGCCGAGGCACTGTCGACGATGACCTCCGTCTGCACCGGTGCCGGTTGTGGCGCTTGAGTTTGACTCTGCTGGACGACGATCAATTCGCTGGCCAGTGCGGAAACGGGCAGGAATGCCCCGGTTATCGCAAGCGTTGTGCCTGCAACAAACAGATAGGTGTTTTGTTTCATGGTATTTACCTTCGTTTATTAAAAAACGAGCAGTAAGTGCAACAATCCTATTTGGTTTACGCGTAGTGAAACCAGATATTTGTGGTAACCCCGCTACCTTAGAAATATATTCCTTAGGCCGGAAGCTTTGCGTCCCTGTTTTTCAACAGGTTTGCCGTTGACACAAACAACC